>JAIZWN010000447.1 GCA_020443945.1 Candidatus Thiosymbion ectosymbiont of Robbea hypermnestra
CGGCGCCAGGGATGGCAAAAGCAGTGGGGATCGAATCGTTAAGCCGCACAACCATGTCACTTTGAATTTAACCACTACCACCGGGGGAAAGTGCAGCGGATATCTGAAAGGTTCATGGCACGGCATTCTCTTCAACCCTCACTGGAAACTGCTACGGACTGCTCGGCGATGACGCTTGGATGGCTCCAGCTGATCCGATCGTTACAGAAGGGCACGAAGACCAGCTTGGTCTCGCCGACCTCGATAATATCCATGGCCTCGAGGCGCTTCGCCTCCAGCACGGGCCTGTCGTTCAGGTAGGTGTTGCCGCGCCCCTCTCCGGGGGCGATATAGAATTCGGCGTGGCGGGTATCGAAGTTGATCTCCATGTGTTTTTCGCGGGAGATGGTCGGATCGCCCTTGATGCAGATCTTCATGGTCTCGCCACGGCCGACGAAGTTGCGGTCGCTGTAGATGCGGTAGTCCCGGCCCCGTTCCTTACCCGCGATGCAGACCAGCCAGCCGACCACGGGGTCGATATTCATTTTCTTGGGGATCACACCGATGGTGACGCCCTCTGGGTTGCTCGCCGCGGGGGCCGATGTTCCCTTGGTCGGCGGCTCCGCCGCGGGCGCGGGTCTGGGTGGCGGCTTGGCGGCCCCGACCGTGACACCCACCGTAGGCTCTACCGCGAGTCCGGGGGTCGGGCAGTAGGGGCAACGAGAATGCTGGGCGGGATCGTAGAAGGTGCTGCACTTGTCGCATTGAATCAACTTTGAGCGCATGTGGATTCTCCTGGCGAATGAGTCGGGGCGGTGGGATGGTTACTCGGTTCAAGGGGGCCTTCTCATGCTCTATCCGGTCTGGTCACCCTCTACCAAGCGATAAATCCGGCCGGTTCGCTTCCCCGTATCCGGTTCTTCGTAATAGACCTTTGTACAATCATTATTTACCCAGACGCGTTTGCATTTGTATTCCTCGCATGTTCCGTAACACCAGCAGGCGGTATTACCACTGACCTTCCACTTACCGCGAATGTAATTCCCCCCATCTTTCTGGAAATAGGCGGTGTCGTTTCCCCCCTGGTATTCCTTCCAACGCGCTCCAGAGGAGGAGCCGACCCGTACCCCATAGGCGGTTTTTCCGGTTAACAGTGATCGGATCTGGGCGCCACCGAGATAACCTCTGGGGCAGCTTGCGGCCTCACGACGGGCTCGGTCCGCCTCCATCTTTTCCTTCTGCCGGCGTTGCTCGGCCAGTTGTTTCGCCCTTTCTCGTTTTTCTCTCTCATGCTTGGCGGCCTCCCGTTCCTGTAGTTTACGGAGTACCTGCGACCGCCGTTCCTGCTCCAACTGCCGCGCCAACTCCTCGGCCTCGAGCCGAGCCTGTTCCGCTTTCGCCCTTTCCTGATTCGCCTTGATTTGCGCCAACTCCTTCTCATGACGGAGCCGGGCGGCTTCCTGTTCATTCTTGTCCCGTATGTTATCGATGACGAGCCAACCCAACCCACCCAGGATCACCGCCAGCAACAGGAACAGTGAAAGCTTGCCGGCATTGGAGCCATGGATCTTGGATTTTGATTCCGATACCTGGCCCTTGTCATCCGTGCCCTTTCCTGCCGCGCCGGCCTGTTCGTCTGTGGACACTACAAGGGCGTTCTGAAAGTCCGTGATGTTCTGGTAACGCTCCGGGGCACGCACGGCCAGCGCCTTCATCAGCACGGCTTCCTGGCGTTGATCCATGGCCACCCCCAGCTGTGAGGGGGGCCGCAGGCCGTCATCGGCCAGTCGGTCCAATGCCTCCGGCGGCACCTCGCCGGTCAGCATCCGGTACAGGGTGGCCGCGGCGGCATAGACATCCGTCCACGGGCCTTGCTCACCCTTGGCGCGGTATTGCTCCTCCGGCGAGTAGCCCGGCTTGCGGATCAATGCCTGGCTCTGGGAATGAGTGCCCGTAGCGTCCTTGGCCGCGCCAAAGTCCAGGATCAGGATACGCCCGTCGCTGGTGAGGTAGATATTGTCCGGGCTGATGTCCCGGTGCAGCAGCCCGGCCCCATGCACCGCCTTTAAGGCGTCCAGCACCGGGGTCATGATGTCCAGGGCCGTGTCGACGGGCAGGCGTTCGCCCGTCCGGGCCAGATGCTGCTTGAGGTCCGTGCCCTCTACGTACTGCATGACCATGTAGGCCGTGCCCTGGGCCTCGAAGTAGTTCAGCACGGAGACGATGCTGGGGTAATCGGAAAAGCGCGCCAGTTTCTGTGCCTCTTTGAGAAACTGTTTGCGTCCGTAGGCGAACATCTTTTCTGCCTCACCATTGAAGCAGGTGACGGATAGTCCATCGGCGGCGCGGGTGCCGAAATCCCGCGGCAGGTACTCCTTGAGGGCGACCCGGGTATCCAAACGGGTATCCCAGGCCAGATAGGTGATCCCGAACCCCCCATGCCCCAGTATTCTGCCGAGGACATATTGATCGTTGAGCCGGGTCCCATAAGGCAGATAAGGCGACGAACGCAGGGCCTCGTCCTCATCCCAGCCGCAATGGGGACACACCTGCGCGCCCGATTTGTCCTGCATGCAATCGAGACAGCGGTCTATGCCGTTCAGATCCATGAACCCTTCTCTACTTTGTCGGCATTTGTCATTACTCGCGGTCTACGATACCGAGGACGATCACGGTGACATTGTCCTGAGTCGGCACGTTTTGATCGATGGTTGTCTGTATCAGCCGTTGGGCGGCGTCTTGAGGTTCCTGTAACAGGAGTGCGGCAATCCGGTCTTCCGAGAGGCTTCTGTAGAGCCCGTCGGTACAGAGCAGTAGCCTGTCGCCGTCTTGCAGCCGGGCCCCGGTCTCGTTGCGGCAGATCCGGGGCAGTGCCTCCATGCCCAACCAGCTCACCAGGGATTCGCGCTCCGGGTCCTGGTGCATTTCTTCCGTTGTGATCAGTCCTTCCCGGACCTGCTCTTCCAGCTCCAGTTTCTTGGTGTGGTCTTCGCTCAGACAGGCCAGCCGACCGGCGCGTAGCAGGTAGAGTCTGCTATCGCCCACCGTGATCCAATAGAGTTGATCCTGGTGGATCGCCGCCGCGGCCAATGTTGTACCACAATAGCCTTCGCTTCCGATTGCGCCGGCTAATTCGCAGACGGCCCGGTTTGCCCGCCCGAGGGAACGCAACAGCGCCTCCGGAACCGACTCCCAAGGGGGTTTGCCCTCGTAACCGAGACGCATGGCGTCCACGGCGTTTCTGCCGGCATCGGCGCCGCCTTCGAATCCACCCATACCATCGGCAATGATGGCAACGACACCGCCGTGCGCGATCAGGGACCGGTCGTCGAAACGGGTAAACCCCAGGCTGTCCTGTTGCTCCGTTCGCTTACCTTGGTGGCTGGCGTTTCCGGGGACTATCTCCATGGCTCAATAGGCGAGGTGCAGCTCGGTGCGGCCAAGACGCAGGATGTCTCCGTCTTCCAGAACCCGCTCGCCGTGCACGGGTACTCCGTTGACGTAGGTTCCGTGGGTCGACTTCATGTCCGTGATAATGAGCCGGTCGTTCTTGACATCGATACGGGCATGGCGGCGGGAGATTTCTTCGTCTCCGGGTATAACAACCTGACATTCGTCGCTACGTCCCAACAGCACGCTATCTGAGACCTGCACCTCGAAGGTTTGGCCCTTGGGCGCCGCTCCCGAAATCATGGATAGGCGTATATGTTTACCGCCCGTTGGTGCGAATCCCCCTGTGATCTCACTTCTGTACGCCGCCGCACCCGGTTGTTCGCCGATACCGGAGTGTATTGTCGGTGGCTCCGAGATGGTTTCCTGCCGCCGACGGTTACCGAGGAAGGCCATGCCCACGGCGGCCAGGGCGAGCAGGATGCCGATACCGGCCCACAGGCGCCAGTCGGCAATCCAAGAGGTCTCCTGCGGGGAAGGTTCGGTGACCATTCGGTCTACCGTTCCGTCACCTGCGGGAAATGCCTCGGGAGGGGCTTCTTCCCCCGTACCGGCCCCGTCGATCGGTGCCGGCATCGGCGCCCTTGTACGGGCCGGCGACATGCGCACCTTGAGATCGCCGGGCACGCTGGTTCCGTCGGTGAAACGGATACCCAGAGGATGCAGCGCCCCGTCCTGGGGACAGTTCTCGCAACGCGCTTGAACGACAATCGCCCGATTGATACGGCCACGCAGGTTTGCATAAGAGCCGGCAATGCGCGTTCGGCTTGCGGCCTGGAGCAGGATACCCCCGGAAAGCCGCGTCAATTTGCCCAGGGCTCGCCGGCCAGCCGGTTTGGCATTGAAGGCGATGGCATGTATCGGGATGCGGGTGGTGCGGATAATCGCCTCGACCTCCTGCAGATCGAGGCCCTCCGCGCCGGATGGTAGATCGTCCTCACCATCGGAGAGGGTGACGATCAGCTTACGTTTAGGGACGTCCGGAACCGTCCGATGACTCGCCCCCAGCTCCATGGCCGACTTCAAGCCCTGATAGAGCAGTGTCTGGTTGTCGGTAGGAGCGAGTTCGGCCACGGCCGCTTGGAGTGCATCGTAATCCTTCGTGAAGCCCTTACGGTGTTCCACGCTGTCCCCGAAGCTGATGATCGCCGCCATATCCTCCCGCTTCATGGCCCGGATCCAGTCCGAGAGGGCGTCGCGAACGGATTCATAAGTCTTCTTGTTGAGGGATTTGGATACATCGACGAGGAAGATGTAGGCCACGCCTTCCTCACTGTCGGCAAAATCCACGACGGATTCGACCGTAGCCGGTTGCCCGCTCACATGGACCTCGATCCCGCCGAGGTCGGCCGCCGCAAGGCTGTTTTCGCCATCCCAGGCATCCAGATACAGGGAGAGATCGGGTCCATCGCCAATCGCCTGCTCCAACCGGACAGGCACTGGATTCGGCGCGGCGAGTACACCCAGCCAAAGGAGCAAAGCCGGAAGCCACCAGAATCGCATCACCGTTTCTTCCCCCTATTTAAGTGATCAACCTGTTACCTACCGATCACATACCGATGGGCAACGGGTCCATCTCGAAACCGCATGTGACCTCTCCCCCGGAGGATGTCGCAAAAGCCTATCCCTGGGCTTTGCGACTGGCGAATCGGAACCTGGCGATGTCCCGATTCTTTCATTTTCAACGGCTGGTCGCCGTTGAAAATGGCGGTCCATCCCTGGACCGCAGGGCGTTCCGGTGGTGTCTTAGATTTGTGGTTTCCGGGATTTGGCGTAGAGACCTTCCCTCACCATCATGGTTGTCCGCGGATTAC
>JAIZWN010000448.1 GCA_020443945.1 Candidatus Thiosymbion ectosymbiont of Robbea hypermnestra
CGGCGCCAGGGATGGCAAAAGCAGTGGGGATCGAATCGTTAAGCCGCACAACCATGTCACTTTGAATTTAACCACTATCCCCAGAGGAGATTTGAGATGACGGGTCGATTCGAGTCGAAGGTGGCACTGGTTACCGGCGGAAATTCGGGTATCGGTCGCGCCATCGCCTTGGCGTTTGCCGCGGAAGGGGCCAGGGTGGTAGTGGCCGCGCGTCGGGTTCCCGAAGGCGAGGAGACCGTGGCGATGATCGAGGAGAAAGGCGGCGAAGCCTGTTTCGTACCAACGGACATCTCGCAGGCCACGGAAGTCGAGGCGATGGTCGCCGCCTGCCTCGCCGAATACGGGGGATTGGATTACGCGGTAAACAACGCGGGCATCGGGGGAACACCCGCCATCCCGACGGCGGAATACGAGGAGGAGGTCTGGGACCGGGTGATCGCGATAAACCTCAAAGGCGTATGGCTCTGTATGAAATACGAGATCCCCGAGATGCTCGCGCGTGGGCACGGCGCGATTGTGAATATGTCATCCGTATTCGGGCTGAAGGGGGGACCACTCGTAGCGGGGGCAGCCTATTACGCCAGCAAGCACGGAGTGATCGGACTGACCAAGGCCGCCGCGAATGAATATGCGGCACGGGGCCTGCGCATCAACGCGGTTTGTCCGGCGGTGATCGAGACCCCGATGATCGAGCGGGAGTTTTCCCACAATCAAAAGCTCACAAACCGGGTTACGGCGATGCATCCGGTGGGACGGTTCGGGCGACCGGAAGAGGTCGCCTCCGTGACCTTATGGTTGTGTTCCGAAGGCGCGTCCTTTGTTACCGGCCATGCCCATCCGGTGGATGGCGGTCTGTTGCTGTGAGGATAGTGTTCTAACTTTGTGGTTTCCGGGATTCAGTGTATATACCCAAAGACAACAAAGTGACGGCGCCACCGCTGACAGGTCGAGCCATTCTGCGTGGTTCGTGCGGTCTTCCAATCGTACAGGA
>JAIZWN010000449.1 GCA_020443945.1 Candidatus Thiosymbion ectosymbiont of Robbea hypermnestra
ATTCCTGCGCTCACGCGCCTCGCGGCTGGCCACTTCTCGCCGCGCTGAGAGCGAAAAATAAGGTGAAACGGGGCACTGGCGGCTTGCTATACTCGATCCGCGGCATAGACCCGCCGATGCAGGGCGTCCAGCGCGGCGAGGTCGATGTGATCCGAGTCCTCCAGGACCCCTTGCAGCACCTCGACCGGGGAACCGGGCCCACCGAGCCCGTCCGTCACCAGGGCCGCGCCGGAGAAGTCCTCGTCCTGCGTATAGCCGTTGACCGTCACCAACAGGGCCCGCAGGTCGGCCCCGAGGGTGGCGCGCACGCCGTTGGCGGAGTCCTCGATGGCGACGCAGGACCGGGCCGGGAGCCCCAGCTCGGCCAATGCCAGATGAAAGATATCCGGCGCCGGCTTTTTGGCCGGTACTACATCGCCGGCGGCGATGACCTCGAACCAGCCCTCGAGATCCGCGCCGCCGCTGCACGCCAACAGGGTGCTCACGTTTTCCGGCGTGGTAGTGGTGGCGATGGCGAGGCGTATTCCCGCCTCCCGGGCCTGGCGCAACAGGCGCATTACCCCTTCGCGTAAGGGGATCCGGCCCTGGCCCAGGATTTCGAGGTAGTGCCGGGTCTTGCGGCGATGGAGGTCCGCGATAAAGGCGTCGAGCTCGCCGGGGGCCTGGAATCCGGGCTGTTGCTGCTCTATGTAGCGATGAATCCGTTCCTTGCCGCCCGTGACCGCGAGGAGCTCGCCGTAGAGGGCCTCGGACCAATTCCAGTCGAGGCCGACCTCGGCGAAGGCGGCGTTGAACGCGCAACGATGCCCGTCCCGCTCCGTGTCGGCGAGGGTTCCGTCCACGTCCAGGAGCAGGGCCTCGAATCCGTACCTGGGTGGCTCGCCCTCGGTCCGGCTTGTGGGGGATGGTTGGGTTTGCTCGGTCATCTTCACATTTCTCCGTCTATTCGCGGCCGCTTCAGTGGTAGTGTTGTAATTTTGTGATCTGTGATGCTTGAATCCGCAGATTACGCAGATTACGCAGATTCTCGCCGATGAAAAGCCGAGGGGCTTTTGGGGCCGGTAAACTATTCGTGTCTGCCTTCGTGTGTATCCATGGTTCACGTCTGTGGTTTTTGGGTGTATCCGTACTGATAACAACAAAATTAGGGTAGTGGGTAAATCCTGCGTGATGTTCAACGTTTTTTCTCACACAAAGCCACAAAGACACGAAGAATTCTTCCCTGCCGTCGCTGATCGTCCGCGAGATTTTCATCGCAGACTCTAAAGACCATGGTCGTTTCCCTTTACCCTTGTCTCTCTTGGTGGCTTGGTGTCTTTGTGTGAT
>JAIZWN010000450.1 GCA_020443945.1 Candidatus Thiosymbion ectosymbiont of Robbea hypermnestra
ATTCCTGCGCTCACGCGCCTCGCGGCTGGCCACTTCTCGTTGCGCTGAGAGCGAAAAATAAGGTGAAACGGGGTACTAGCTATGTATATAGGTCCCAAAATTTACCACTACCCGGAATGTTGTGAAACGGGGTGCTGGAGGCACTGGCCGGTGGCGCCCGTGGCGTGTGGTCCGAGTAGGTACAGGTAGCTCCCCGTCACGGTCTCCGGGCCCGGCAGGTCGGCCGGGTTTTCCCCCGGATAGAGTCGGGCGCGCAGTCCGGTGCGGACGATGCCCGGATCGATGCTGTTGACCCGAATCCGGCTGCTGTCCCGCGTCTCTTCGGCCAGGGTCTGCATGAGGCCCTCGAGCCCGAACTTGGCCGCGCAGTAGGCGCCCCAGTAGGCCATGCCCCGGCGGCCGGCGCGGTCGGCGGTAAAGACCACCGAGGCATCGTCCGCGGCCCGCAGCAGGGGCAGGCAGGCCTGGGTGAGCAGGAAGGGCGCGGTGAGATTGATGCGCAGGACGCGCTCCCATGCGCTCGCGTCATAGTCGTCGAGCCGGCTCAGAAAGGGGGCGAAGGCGGCGCAGTGGGCGAAGCCGTCCAGGCGCCCGAGCGCCCGCCCGATCAGGTCCGACGCCCCGCGCGCGCCGTTCGCGTCCAGGTGCTCCAGGTCCAAGGGCAGGATGGCGGGCTCCGGCGCGCCCTCGGCCTCCAGCCGGTCGTAGAGGGGCTCCAGGTCCCGCTGTTCCTGATCCGACAGGATGAGGGTCGCGCCATGCCGGGCGCAGGCCGCGGCGACCGCGTGGCCGATGCCTGCCGCGGCCCCGGTCACCAGGATGACGCGCCCGGCGAGCAGGTCGGGAGGCGGCTGATAGTTTTCCACGGGTTAAGCCTCGTCGGGTAGGTGATCGCGTAATGGTTCAAATTTACCGTCATTGCGGCCGGGAGTGCCGGAATCGGCCAGCCGGATTGATGGGCACGCTTCGCTGTGTGCCGGCGGCCAAGCCGCCGCGGTTTACACCTTCCCGTGGAATGAGCAAAGTCCTGAAGTATTTTGCCGGGCGCTGGCTTTGCCCATCCTACCCGACTGTCTCTTGTTGGGCGGGAATCGCAAATTCTTTGAACCACGGATAAACACAGATCACAATCGGTGTTTATCCGTATCCATCCGTGTCTATCGGTGGTTCTTCAGTGCGGTTGGTCACGCCTCGTGGTCTCAAGGCAAAGCCTCGCTAGGGCTCACGGCGGGCGGCGGCTTTCCCGCCAGGCGAGCCAGAGCTTACGCAGGGGGGTGAGGGCGATGCGCCGGTCGGCAACCTCGTAGCCCGAGTCCCGGAGCTCGTCGAGCAGGGAGGCCGCGAGGCGTACCCCTACCCGGATGCAGAGGGGCAGGCCCCGTTGCCCGTGTGGATCGGCGATCCTGGCTCTGGCCCGGTCGGCCATGGGCGCCAGCAGCTCCGGCAACTGGCCGCGGTGCTCGCGCCGGGCGAGGGCCGCGCTGGAAAGCCCGCGTGCGCGTAGCGGCTCCTCGGGCAGCAGGGCGCGACCGCGCCGCGCCAGAAGGCCGCCGTCGCGGAGCCGATAGATATGGGCGCAGAGGCCCCCGAGACGGCGCGCGGCCCCCAGCGCATCGGCTGCGCTCTGGCCGTGACACCGGGCAATCAGCTCGAAGAGGGCCCCCAGGTCCCGCTCACAGGCGGCGTCCAGCTCGGCCTCCGTGCCAAATTGCCGGCGCAGGATCTCCGCCGCCACCTGGCCGGCCATATCATCGAACGGGGCCCGGGGCAGACCATGCCGGGCCACGACCGGTTGCAAGGCCAGGCTCAGGGGATGCCGCGGCGTCCCGGTAAAGGTGCGTTCCAACTCGTCATGCCACCACAGGAGCTTGCGCCGCGCCACGTCGGGCTCCGAGACCCGGTCCGGAATCTCCCGGAGCTGATACCGCCAGGCCGCCAGCACCGCCAAGTCGTCCCGCAACGCCCGCGGGGCGAAGCGCAGGCTGTAGTAGGTGGACGAGCCCAGGGGCGTGGCCCGGTTGGGGAAGCGCCATGCGTCCGATGTCCATCCAGCTGCCTTTGCGGCCATGGGAATCATTTTTTTGCCGCGGATGAGTCCGCAAATGAACGCGAATCAACGCAAATCGGTGGCAAAAGATTACCTTATTTTTTCTGTCCAGGGATTACGCGGATTTTCACGGATTGTTTCGTGATCATTTTTCCCATACTCAATTATCAACGATTTTCTGCGGGAGGATTTTACGCCGCTCGGCGACGGCCGCACTCAGACAGCGACGCCTTTGGCCGTCCGGGTCGGGTGGAGGTCGGTGGTTACACCTGTCCCATGGTCTTCCTCTCCCTGTTCGACGAGGATCAGGTAGACGCCTATCTGCGCAAGCGCTTCCCCGACTGCTGGCACGAGCGGTTATTGGCTCGGGACAACCCCGAGCGGCTGCGAGCGAAAGAGATGGTTGGTTCCATGCACTCGCTACGCTTCCGGCCCCTGTTGCTGGCCCATATCCGCGACATCCTGGATGCCGGGGAACGGGACTGGAATGCCTACCGCCTCTACCATGCCCTGGTAGACCGTTGGCTCGACCGGGAAGAGCGCAAGCTGCGCGATCTGCACAGGCAACACAAGCTGCCCGCGAACTCTCCGAACCCCCGTCTAAAAAGGTACTGTGGCGCGTGTGCATCGCCGTGGCGCTGCACATGCAGTCCCATGGCAGCCGGCTGTTGCAGCGCCAGGCGCTCGACGCCTTGACAAAGGGTTTGCCGGAGCTTGCCAGCCTCGAGTATTTCGATGTCGGCGGCCGATCCCTGCTCAACCGCACCGCAGACGGGGCCTTTCGCTTCTCCCACTACAGCATCCAGGAGTTCCTGGTGGTCCATGCCCTGGAGACGGACGCGGCTCGACTCCCGCCGAAGCCGTTGCGGGTCACCGCCGAGATGTTGGGGTTCCTCGCCCTCCTGCCCCGGATGCCGGAGCTCGGGCGTCTGGACCTTGCCGGGCTTCAACCCCATGTCCTGGCCGGTTTCGGCTTTCAGGACCGGCTGCAGGACGGCTCCCCCGGCCCCCGGATGCAGCTGATTCTACCGGGCGAGCTCTCCATGGGCTCCGGGGACAAGGACCCCCTCGCGGAAGCCAACGAAAAGCCCCAACACCCGGTGACCATCACCCAAGCCTTCGCCCTGGGGCGATATCCGGTGACCTTCGAGGAATACGACCGCTTTGCCGCGGCCACGGGACGCGAAAAACCGGACGATGCGGGCTGGGGCCGGGGCCGCCGGCCCGTGATCAATGTCTCCTGGTGGAACGCGGTCGCTTACTGTGATTGGCTCTCGGAGCAGACCGGCTTCCGCTATCGCCTCCCTACCGAGGCGGAGTGGGAATATGCCGCCCGGGCCGGCACCCAGACCCACTGGTTCCATGGGAACGACCCAGCGGCATTCCAGGCCTACGGCTGGTATCGCGGGAATGCCGAGGGTCGGACCCAGCCGGTAGGCGAGAAGCGGGCCAACCCCTGGGGCCTGTACGATATGCTGGGCAATGTGGGAGAGTGGTGTCTGAGTGGCCGACGAGACGATGCCCAGGCAACCCAACCGCGGATCGATCCCTCGACCCAACCCGATCCGCCGGATGCCATCCCTGTCGTGCGCGGCGGCTCCTGGCATGACGCTGCCGAATCCTGTCGTTCCGCCTCCCGTATAGGGATCCTCGGAGACTTCGGAGATC
The DNA here is from genome assembly GCA_020443945.1 of Candidatus Thiosymbion ectosymbiont of Robbea hypermnestra. GTDB lineage: Bacteria > Pseudomonadota > Gammaproteobacteria > Chromatiales > Chromatiaceae > Thiosymbion > Thiosymbion ectosymbiont_B. Next base: position 3,716 of record JAIZWN010000450.1, read on the forward strand.
TCCGCGACCGCCTCGCCCGCGACCTCCGCGACCTCTTCCAGAACTGCCTCGGTTTCCGCTGTGTCCGGGTGCCGGCCATTGCGGAACAGCATCACCCGGAACCCGATGCCTGACGCCTGTGCGCGAAAGCCGGAAATAACCTCCGGCACCAACGACGAATCACGCGAATCCGCGCGCATCGAATCCTTTGTGCCCATGGGAACATTCGCGGCAATTTCCGTGATTCGCAGTATCTCGATGCGGTCCGCGCAACGGACCCTACGGGGGATTATCCGGCCTGAACGACCGCAACATCCTCGTGGTCCGCACAACCCGCGTAGATTGGGACGGCTTCCCCAGGTACTCTCCACAAGTCCATTTATAACCTTATCTTGGTGTTTCCTTGAAAACAGAACGTACAAGGTTGGGGTGAGCTTGCGAACCCCAACAAACCGCTTGAAAAATGAAAGCGAAGCGAAATGTTTTCGCTTCGCGTCTTGAAAAATTGCAGGGAAGCAATTTTTCAAGGTCCCCTTTAGCTGGTTGCAACCTAAATCTTAGCGGCATTCAGACATGATTCCTATCGTTACCATCGACGGTCCATCGGGGACCGGCAAGGGCACGGTCGCCGGGCTTCTGGCACGGCGGTTGGGCTGGCATTCTCTGGACAGCGGCGCCCTCTACCGGGTGCTCGGCCTTGCCGCGCAACGCCGGGGGCTGGCTCCGGACGCGGCACAGGCGCTGGCCGCGCTGGCCTCCACCATGCAGGTCGGGTTCCGGGGCCAGGACGTTTTGCTGGATGGCGAAGAGGTATCCGCGGCTATTCGCACCGAAGCGGTGGGCGACGCCGCCTCCCGCGTGGCGGTGCACGGCGTCGTGCGCGAGCGACTGCTCGCCCGGCAACGGGAGGCGGCGCGTCCGCCCGGTCTGATTGCCGACGGGCGCGACATGGGCAGCGTGGTCTTCCCGGACGCGGGTCTGAAGGTCTTTCTAACGGCGAGCGCCGAAGAACGCGCCGAACGCCGTTATAAACAGTTGAAACAAAAGGGGTTTGATGTTAGCTTACCGAAGCTTGTGCGGGAGATCCGCGCGCGCGACGAGCGCGACCGCAACCGCTCAACCGCACCGCTGAAATCGCCTCCGGGGGCGCTTTGCGTGGACACCACATCCATGAGTATCCCGGAGGTAGTGGACCGGGTCTGGGAGGCCGCGAAACGCGCCTTCCCGGCAGCGGTCGTTTGAAGTATAAAGGTATCGAAAGGGCCGCGGATCAGGCCCGCAACGAGACCTGAAACCGCTGCTGCATCGGCGGTTTCTTCCGTTTCGGGTGACCGTAACGACGCAGCTGGTCAACCGATTCCAAATGGCCCGCCGCTCGGCGGCGAGCCTTGCGTTCAACCCAAACCCTTGGCCCGGAAGGGACAAGACGGCGTCTGCGTCAGGATACCCTGGAAACCCATGACCGAAAGCTTTGCCGAACTCCTCGAACAGAGTCTCTCCAACACCCAACTACAGCCTGGCACCATCGTCACCGGCACCGTGGTGGACATTACCCCTGAAACCGTGGTCGTCAACGCCGGCCTGAAATCGGAGGGCGTCATCCCCCGGAACCAATTCTTCGATGCCGAAGGCGGCCTGGAGGTCGCGGTCGGCGACCAGGTGCAGGTAGCCCTCGATACGGTCGAAGACGGCTCCGGCACCACTCGTCTGTCCCGGGACAAGGCGAAGCGCCACGCGGCCTGGGAGTTTCTGGAACAGGCCTTCGAGGCATCGGATACCGTCAAGGGTCTCATCAACGGCAAGGTCAAAGGCGGGTTCACCGTCGATCTCGGCAGCATTCGCGCCTTTCTCCCCGGCTCCCTCGTGGACGTGCGTCCGGTGCGCGATACCAGCTATCTGGAAGGCAAAGAGCTGGAGTTCAAGGTCATCAAGCTGGATCGCAAGCGGAACAATGTCGTGGTATCCCGCCGCGCCGTGGTAGAAGAAGAATACAGCGCCGAGCGCGAGGCCCTGCTCGAGAAGCTGGAAGAGGATATGGAGATCAAGGGCGTCGTCAAGAACCTGACGGACTACGGCGCCTTTCTCGACCTGGGCGGCATCGACGGCCTCCTGCACATCACGGACATGGCCTGGCGGCGGGTCAAGCACCCCTCCGAGGTGGTCGAGATCGGCGACGAGGTCACGGTCAAAGTGCTCAAGTTCGACCGCGAGCGCCAGCGCGTCTCCCTCGGCCTCAAGCAGATGGGCGAGGACCCCTGGGTCAACATCTCCCGCCGCTACCCCGAGGGGACCCGCGTCTTCGGCAAGGTCACCAACATCGCCGATTACGGCTGCTTCGTGGAGATCGAGGCCGGCGTCGAGGGCCTGGTCCATGTCTCCGAGATGGACTGGACCAACAAAAACATCCACCCCAGCAAGGTCGTCACCCTGGGCAACGAGGTCGAGGTGATGGTGCTCGACATCGACGAAGAACGCCGGCGCATCTCCCTCGGCATCAAGCAATGTCAGGCAAACCCCTGGGACGAATTCGCCGCCAACTACAAGAAGGGCGACCACATCAGCGGCAAGATCAAATCCATCACGGACTTCGGCGTCTTCATCGGCCTCGACGGAGGCATCGACGGCTTGGTGCACCTGTCGGACATCTCCTGGGACGAGTCCGGCGAACAGTCCCTGCGCCGTTACCAGAAAGGCGACGAGATCGAGACCGTGGTGCTCTCGGTGGACCCCGAACGCGAGCGCATCTCCCTGGGGGTCAAGCAGCTCGACAAAGACCCCTTCTCCTCCTTCGTGGCCACCCACGACAAGGGGAGCGTGGTCACCGGCACCATCAAGGAAGTGGACGCTAAGGGCGCGACCGTGGCCCTGGCCGAGGGCGTCGAGGGCTATCTACGCGCCTCCGAGATCTCCCGCGACCGGGTCGAAGACGCCCGCGCGGTGCTCAAGGTCGACGACCGGATCGAAGCCAAATTCCTCGGGGTCGATCGCAAGAACCGCACCCTCTCCCTGTCCATCAAGGCCAAGGATATGGACGAGGAAAACGCCGCCATCAAGGGCTATGCCCGCGATGCCCAGACCGGCACCGCCACCCTGGGCGACATCCTCAAGCAACAGATGGGAGAGTCCCGGAACGACTAGTACCCCATTTCACTTTCTATTGCAGGCAACTCCCGCAGGATGGGCAGTGAGTGAAACGAACCGCATCAATGAGCCGATAGTCAGTCGATGCGGTTCGCTCCGCTCACCGCATCCTACGGGGGGTGTCTGGTCGCGGGTAGTGGTTTTCATGTGCTCGGTGTGAGAATCGGCAATAGTGAAATAGTGAATGAGCGGTCCCTGTACGGGGGACCCTGAATTTTTCAAGGTGCTCTACGGCGGGTGTTATTTCCTATTCGCGGAACGAAAAACGATGACGAGATCGGAGCTGATCGAGCTGATTGCCGCCGAGCAAACCCACCTGCTCTATAAAGACGTGGATCTGGCCGTGCGGTGCATCCTGGAACAGATGAGCAACACCCTCGCCACCGGTGACCGCATCGAGGTACGCGGCTTCGGCAGCTTCTCCCTGCACTACCGCCCGCCGCGCATCGGGCGTAACCCCAAGACGGGCGGTCCCGTCGCCCTGGCGGGCAAGCATGTTCCCCACTTCAAGCCCGGCAAGGAGCTGCGCGACCGCGTCAACCTCGCCTTCACGGCCCAACGGCAGGAAGCGGAGCAACCGCACGATTAGGTTGCCGGGAGCGCGGTGTTCAACCCGCGGGGAAACCCGACAGTCATAACCGTTCCGACCGGTGGAGTCCCGCGTCCAGGGGAAAGCGGCAGGTGAAGGTACTCCCCTGCCCCGGCTCGCTCTCGATGGTCAGGCGCGCCTCGTGGCGATTCAGCACATGCTTGACGATCGCCAGACCCAGCCCGGTGCCTCCCGAGGTTCGGGAGCGGGCCTTATCGATGCGGTAGAAACGTTCGGTCAGGCGTGGAATATGCTCCTGGGCGATGCCGTCACCACTATCCGTGACGGCGAACAGGGGCCCGCCCTCGGCCTCCCGCCAGGTAACCCGGATCCGGCTCGTCGCCGGCGTGTGCCGGACCGCGTTGAATACCAGGTTGGAAAAGGCGCTCCGCAGCTCGGCTCGGTTTCCCTTCAGCAGTAAATCCGGGGCCAGCTCCGCGGTCAACGCATGGGCGCCCCCGCTCAGCAGCCGCGCCTCGTCGAGAATCGAGTGGAGCACCTCCGGCACATCTACCGGTTCCCGCCGGGGCGCGGAGTCCTCCATCTCCAGCCGCGAGAGGGTCAGCAGGTCCTCGATGATGGCGCCCATACGCTCGGCCTGGCTGCTCATCAGCTGTAGCGGTCGGCGGTGATTCTCGGGCGTGAGCGGGGAATCCGCCAGGTTCTCCAGAAATCCGGAAATCACCGTCAAGGGCGTGCGCAACTCGTGGGAGGCATTGGCGACGAAGTCGCGGCGGGTCAGATTGAGGTGAAAGACCTTGGTAATGTCGCGGCCGACGACCAGCCGTTGTCGCCTGCGTTCGCCGAAAGGCGTGATGCGCACGGAAAGCATGAGGGCGCGATTATGTTCCGGCGTCAGCTCGATGGGCCGCGGATATTCATCGGCGGCGATAAGCTCCCCGAGCGAATCCTGCCGGAGGATCTCCGTCAGGCGTTTACCGCCGTCCCTCGGCCAATGCAAATTCATCAGCTCGGCGGACGCCGGATTCGCCCACTCGATACGCCGGCGACTGTCAAGAACCACCAGGGCCTCCGGGACCGAGACCGCCGCCTCACGAAAGCGCCGGATGAAACGGAGCTGACGCTTGCGGCGCCTGCGTTCACGCTGCTGATGCTGGGCGAAGGAACGATAGATCTCCCCCCAGAGACCATGGGGAAAGGGTGGAGCCAACCGGTGGCGCTGGTGGACAAGCCGCGTCAGACGGCCCAAGTAATAAAGGTTGTGCCCAAGATAGAGCACAACCGCTACGAGCACCGCCAGGGCCGGGTCGAGGCCCAACCAGGCAAGAGGCAAGGCCAGAGCCAGGGCAGCCAGAAGCAACGAGACCTCGAATACAAGGGATCCGAGCATAGGTAAGGGAAAAGGGGTCAAGTCTTGACCTGTGCCTTCAAGGATCACGGATCAAGACCTGACCCCATTTCTCTCCTGTCGCTAACGGCAACCGTCAGCGGCGCGTGCCTTTGGCGCGTCCGCTGGATGGTTTTATTAGCCGCGCTTCTAACGATTCTTTACTCAAGATATGAGTGCCTAATGTGTAGGTATAAGCCGAACTTGGATGAAAGCGAATATCAAGGCTATTAATTGTTGCTGTATCGGAGATCGTTTTGGTTGTAACGAGCGCATCTGCCAACTCGTTTTTTTCGAGAAACTCTAAAAGCCCATTTAAAACTCGCTTATCCGAATAAGGGGCGTCTGACCATTTTACTTCGACGCACCAAAATGGTTTTTGAGTACCTGTATTTAGCCACACAATATCGACCTCTCCAGTCTTCCACCTTGCATAATGCAAATTGTCAATATTTTGCCAGTGAAACCATTGACTGAATATTGCGGTTTCGGTGAGTGCTCCCATGGCTTGATCTTCTGCTGTAACCGGACCAAAAAGCGCAGCCCGCATGGATGGATTCGTAAGATAAACCTTGAAAGTAGTCGCACGCTTGAACTTTCTTGACGTTACATCGATACGATGCACTATTTTTATAAGAAATGCGGCTTCCAAATACTCAATATACTTTTTAATCGTATTTTTGGAGACACCGGAGGATTTGGATAGGGCCTCAAGCGTAATCTCATTTCCTGTATTATACGCGATGGAATTGAATAGGCGATTGAGTTCTTGAACATCATTAATCCCATAGAGGCTGGGAAGATCGCGCAGTAGTACTTTGTCAATTATGTCACTTTTTATATATCTGGCGCTATCATTTTGAATTAATGCCGAGAATACCGCTTCAGGGTATCCGCCATAATTCAAGTAACCCAGGAACTCATCATTCAACTTTGTTATATCCTTGGCCTCATACAAACCACTCACCCTCTCATTTTCAACAATCAGATTATTAACACGACCAAGGAATGTTAAATATTCCGCGAAAGTTAATGGCGGAAGCACGAATTCCGTAAATCTTCCAGCACCGGATTCTCTGCTTTTCAATTTTAAGGCAGCAGCGGCGGACCCTGTAGCTATATACGTATAAGAAGGATATGAATCAACCAATGACTTTAAATGTACTTCCCAATTTGATAAATATTGGATCTCATCAAATACTATTATCAACTCATCCTCTCTTTGATGCTGAAATTGGCCTTGATACAGATTTACTATCTTTTCCAGCGAGAGCCCCGTATATATTGGAGTTTCCAGCGACACATACAAGATATTTTGAGAAGGCACGCCATCAGCTAACAGTTTATCGACTGCATGATATACCATGACTGTTTTGCCCACTCTTCTTGGGCCCATCAAAACCACAGCCCTATTAACAGATGAGTCTCTTACTAAATTATAAAAGGGCTCAAAATAGAAGCGCCGGGGATACTCCTGATACCTATTTTCTATGCTATTTGTGTCCCACCATGGGTTATCAAATCGGAGTCTGTTTTCGATTTCTGTCTGAGATATTGAGAGCATGCCGATACCATTAAAATCAACAAATTGATCTTCATGGTACCAGCATATCGCCTAAAGTCAACATCTTGATCGTAGCTGTATAACCGGAGAAAGGGGTCAGGTCTTGACCTGTGCCTTCAAGGGTCACGGATCAAGACCTGACCCCATTTCTCTCAGACCTGACCCCATTTCTCTCCGAATGCTCACCCCTTGTCGGAAAAGCGGTAGCCCACACCGCGGACGGTCTGCAACATGGCATCATGTCCGGTGGCCTCGAGGGCCTTGCGCAGACGGCGAACATGCACATCCACGGTCCGCTCCTCCACATAGACCTGATCGCCCCAGACCTGATCGAGGAGTTGTGAGCGGCTGAAGGCGCGGTCCGCATGGGTCATCAGAAAATAAAGAAGCCGATACTCCGTCGGGGCAATCTCGATGGGCCGGCCGTCGGCGCTGACCCGATGACTGACATTATCGATGCACAAGCCGGAGCGCTCGATCCGGTCGGCCGCGCTCTCCGGCCCCACCCGCCGCAGTACGGCCTTGACCCGCGCGACCATTTCCCGCGGGGAAAAGGGCTTGGCGATATAATCATCCGCCCCCGTATCCAACCCCTTGACGCGATCCTCCTCTTCACCCTTCGCGCTGACCATGATGATGGGGAGCGCGCGCGTGGCGGCGCTCTGCTTGAGCTGCTGCGCCAGCTCCAACCCCGAACGCCCCGGCAACATCCAGTCGAGCAGAAGCAGATCCGGGCCCTCGGACCCCAGGAGCCGACGCGCCTCGTCCGCATGGCCGGCCTCATACACCCGAAAGCCCGCGCCCTCGAGGGCGAAGCGAATCACCTCCCGGATATCGGGCTCGTCATCGACAACCAAAACACTTGCCATTACCGAGGCTCTCCAGTCGTGGCTTTCACTTTTGAACCGTCCCCGACCCTCTCCCGGTGGGGAGGGCGTATGAACCACGGGTCCCTCGAAGCTCCGGGGCCGGCGCGCGAGGCGGAATCGGTCACGGAGGCGACCCAGATCGCCGCCAGGGAGAACAGAAAGCCGGGGACGATCTCGTAAACCCCGAACACCCCACCCTCCATTTGCTTCCACACCACCACCGTGACGCCGCCCGTGATGATCCCCGCCAATGCGCCACGGCGCGTCATGCGCGGCCAGTAGAGGGAGAGGAGAACCACCGGACCGAAGGCGGCGCCGAAGCCGGCCCAGGCATAGCCCACCAGCTCCAGAATCAGGGTCTCCGGGTCCAGGGCCATGATGAAGGCCAGGCCCGTAAGCACCACTACCGACCCGCGTCCCATCGCCATCAGCTCGCCGGACTCCGCCCGGCGTCGCCACAGCGTACGGTAGAGATCCTCGGTGAAGACGGAGGACGAGACCAGCAGCTGCGAATCCGCCGTACTCATGATCGCCGCCAGGATGGCCGCCAGACAGATGCCGGCAACCACCGGGTGAAACAACAGGTTCACCAGCTCGATGAAGACCTTTTCGCGCTCATCCCCGACCAGCGGCGCGTCCAGCACCAGAATACCGGAAAGCCCGGCCAGAATGGCGCCGGCGAGGGTAACGGTAACCCAGGCGACGGCGATGAGCCGGGCCCGTCCGACGGCGGCGACGGACCCGATTGCCTGAAAGCGCGCCAGAATGTGGGGTTGACCGAAATAGCCGAGGCCCCAGGCGACCAGCGACAGGATTCCGACCAGACCCAGGGCCGATCCATCCGCCGCGGTCGAGATCCCGAACAGATGCGGATTCACCGCCTCGATGCGCGCCAGGCCGGGCCCCAATCCCCCGGCATCGCCGAAGGTCATCAGAGGAACGGCCACCAGGGCCGCGGCCATGAGCAACCCCTGCAGGACATCGGTCCAGGAAACGGCCAGAAACCCACCCACCGCGGTATACAGGAGGATAGTCGCGGCCCCGACCGCGACCGCCCAGAGGTAAGGCAGACCGAACACGGACTCGAACAGCTTGCCGCCCGCCACCAACCCGGAGCCCGTGTAGATCAGAAAAAACAGCAGGATAAAAAAGGCGCTGACGCCCCGCAGCCAACCGCTCTTATCGCCGAAGCGGTTAGCCAGAAACTCCGGCAGGGTCAGAGCATTGCCGTACTCCTCGCTGAAGCCACGCAGCCGTTTCGCCACCAGGAGCCAGTTGAGCCAGGTCCCCAGCAACAGGCCCCCCGCCAGCCAGAGGGATTGCAACCCGGCGGCATAGGCAAAACCCGGAAGACCGAGCAGCAGCCAACCGCTCATGTCGGAGGCCCCGGCGCTCAGGGCCGCGGTGCCGCTGCCCAGCCGTCGCCCGCCGAGGATAAAATCCGACAGATTCGCGGTACGCCGGAAGGCATACCAGCCGATCACCAGGACCAGGGCGAGGTAAGCAACAAAGGTGAGGGTGATAACCCATGTATCCGGTTGCAAGATTTCGTTCCACACGAATGTTTCCCTCAGCGATGCGGTTCGCTACGTTCACCGTATCCTACGCGGGTTACATCCCCCACACGCCGATCCGGTAGTCGCCTTGCTGCTCCTGGCGGACAAAGAGCTTCTGTTCCCAGGGGGTATCCGGGGTGCGGTCGAAGACGACCAGATAGCCTTCGTCGGCGCCGACCCGATCCAGGTAGTCGGCGGTTTGCGCCAAGCCTTCGGCGATTGTTTTCTCCAGGGATTTGTGCCGGAGCTTGAGCTCGATCACCGCCCGTTGTACGGGGCCCTGGAAGCCTTGGGTCTCGTCCAGGGGCCACT
>JAIZWN010000451.1 GCA_020443945.1 Candidatus Thiosymbion ectosymbiont of Robbea hypermnestra
AAGCCACAAAGGGATCGTGGGTCATGGGTAAGGCGCCCGTTGGCCGTCATTCCGGCTGGGAAGCCGGAATCTGCCGGCGCCAGGGGTGGCAAGTCACAGGGACCTGTGAGGTCCAACTTTTGCCCCCTCTCCACAGAGGCCCGGAACCACACGGCTCTCGATGGGAGGCCTCGGGTCGCCGTCCCTGGCACCTGGATTCCGGGGTCCCACCCGGAATGACGGTGCGGTGGCACCGGCAACGCCAAGAGCCGTCCAGACCACGGCAGAATTCTTCGTGGCTTGCTTGCGTCCGAACGCGCCGTAACGCACGTTACTGTGCTGCCTTTTCGGCAATCAATTCGGCCTTTTTGATGGTGGCTTCGGCCTGTCTGATGGAAGCGATATCGATCATCTTGCCGTCCAGGGTCACGGCGCCGGCCCCTTCCTGCTCGGCCTGTTCCAGGGCCTCCAGGATGCGGCGCGCCTGGTCGGTCTCGGCGTCGGAGGGTTTGAACAGCTCGTTCGCCAATGCCACCTGGTTGGGGTGGATCGCCATCTTGCCTTCACAGCCCAGGGTGCGGGCCCGTTTTGCGCTCGCCAGCCAGCCTTCCGGGTCCTTGATACCGGCGAAGGGCCCGTCGATGGGGCGCAGTCCGTTGGCCCGGGCCGCCGCTACCAGATGGACCAGGGAGTAGTGCCACATGTCGCCCCAGTGGGTCTGCCGAGCGCCCTTCTCATTAGGGTCCGTCAGGATGTGATAGTCCGGGTTGGGCCCGCCGATCAGGCGGGTTTGCATCCCCGCGGCCGCGGCATAGTCGGCGGAGCCGAACAGGATGCTCTCGTTGCGGGGGGAGGTCGCGGCGATTTCCCGGATGTTCTGCATGCCTAAGGGGGTTTCGATGAGCAGCTCGAGGCCGATGCGCCTTTTGATGCCCTTCGCCTGCTCGATCTGGGTGAGCAGCATGTCCAGGGCATAGATGTCCGCCGCGCAGCCGACCTTGGGGACCAGGATCAGGTCGAGACGATTACCGGCCTGTTCCACCAGGTCGACGACGTCCCGATACATGTAGTGGGTGTCCAGGCCATTGATGCGCACCGAAACGCTCTTTTCGGGGAAATCCAGGTCGTTCAGGGCGGCGATCACATCGATGCGCGCCTGTGGCTTCTGGTCGGGTGGAACCGAGTCTTCCAGGTCGAAGAAGACGATGTCCGCCGCGCCGGCCGCCGCCTTTTCGAAGAACTTGGGTTGGGCGCCGGGCACGGCCAGGGTGCTGCGGTTCAGCCGTTGGGTGCGGGTGGGAATGGTCTTGAAGCTCATGATGGGCGTCTCCGAGTTGCCGTAGCTAGGATGGGCACGCTTCGCTTTGCGCATTCCGCAGGCAGTCGCGGTTCACAAACCCCCGTGACATGACCGGAGCTCTCGACCATCCTGTCGGGCGTTTGCTTTGCCTATCCTACCTGGTTCTATCCTGTGCGCCTTTCGGCTCAAACCGCTCCGTGTCCGTGTTCCCTGGTTGTGGGGCGGCGCTTCTCCTGACGGTGCAGGACTTCGCCGGCCAGGGCCAGATAGGAGGCGGCGCCGCGGGAACCCCTGTCGTACAGCAGGACCGGCTGACCATGGCTCGGGGCCTCGGCGAGTCGGACATTGCGCGGGATGATGGTGCGGTAAACCTGGTCGTTGAAATGGGTGACCAGCTGGGTCGATACCTGATTAGCCAGGTTGTTGCGGGGATCGTGCATGGTACGCAGGATCCCCTCGATCGCCGGCGCGCCGTTGCGGCCGGAGCGGATGCGGTCGATCGTATGGAGCAGCGCCGATAATCCCTCCAGGGCGTAATACTCGCACTGGATCGGGATGAGTACGCTATAGGCGGCCATCAGGGCATTGATGGTCAGCATATTGAGCGACGGCGGACAGTCGATGAGGACCAGCTCGTAGTTCTCTCCTACCTCGGACAACAGGCGAGCCAGCCGCCGCTCCCGCTGGGGCAGATTCATGAGCCCGACCTCGGCGGCCGTCAGATCGCCGTTGGCGGGCACCAGATCGAAGCCGGGCGCCGGCTCCTCGACGCGCGCGAGGCACTCCCGGAACGTCCGGTTCCCGAGCATCAGATCGCAGGCGGAGTGCGCCAAGTCGTTCTTATCCACGCCGCAGCCCATGGTGGCGTTACCCTGGGGATCCAGGTCCACGAGCAGCACCCGTCGCCCCATCGAGGCCAGGGAGGCGGTCAGATTGACGGCGGTCGTGGTCTTGCCCACGCCGCCCTTTTGATTGGCGATCGCGATTGTCCGTACCATGTCGCTCAGCGGTAATGCGCCTCGATCAGATGACGTTCGGCGTCGAGAAAAGGCACCTCGATCGGATGAATACGCAGGATATCCGGACGCGGCTCCAGCCCCTCGAGGTCGGTGCCCGCCGGGCGCTTCCCCTGCATCGCCAGCAGACGCGCGGGACGCGGAAGCAGCGGCGCCGTCATGGCGAAAAAATCGGGCGTCGAGGCCACCGCCCGGCTGACAATAGTAGCGAATTCCTTCCCCGGTAGATACGCTTGGGCCCGGGCCTGAATCACCACCGCATTGGTAAGCCCCAGCGCCATCACCGCCTGGCGCACAAACCGGACCTTCTTGCCGTTGCTGTCCAGCAGATAAAAGACCCGCTCCGGCGCGGCAATCGCCAGCGGAATCCCCGGCAGCCCAGGACCGGTCCCCAGATCGAGGAGCCGGGCGCCATGCAGATACGGCAGCACGGACAGGCTGTCGAGCAGATGCCTCGGAACCATCTCCAGAGGCTCGCGCACGGCGGTCAGGTTATAGGCCCGGTTCCAGCGTTGCAGCAGCCAGAGGTAACGGACCAGGGCGTCGATCCGGTCCCCGCTCAGCGCAACCCCCATCCGTGCGAGGCCCGCCACCAATCGCGCCGGAACCGCCTCTCGGTCGCACATGGATCATAGTATCCGGCTTCCGGTCGTCGGCTGCCAGCTATGTTTGAGCCGCAAGGCGCAAAGGCCGATCCGCATTCGCCCTAGCCAAAGAATGCAGGCATCGGCAATAATCCGTGTAATCGCAGAGATAAGGATATCGTGCTCTGTAACAAGCTCCGGTGAGAGCGGTACCTAAGACGCAATGCCATTAAGTTAAGCCGTCATTCCGGCAGGGATTGCCGTAATCTGCCGATGCCAGAGACGGTAAGCTTTGGCTCGTCGTTCTCATGCTCCAGGAAACTGGAACCGCTGGCAGCCCGCCGGCTGGGCGGACACGGGGCTGGCGAGACGCCGGCAGCCCCATGGATTTGTAGGGTCCGCTGTGCGGACCGATGAATATCTGCGGAAAATCCGAAGCAAACGCAAAGCCCGCGTAGGACCGCCGGCATCGTAGGCACGGTTCCGGGAGCCCGCGTAGGATACGGTGAGCGAAGCGAACCGCATCGACTGCGTGTCGGTTCACTGATGCGGTTCGTTTCACTCACCATATATGGATATATGGACCCATCCCGTTTTGCAAGGTAACCACCCACCGGCGTTGGCGAAGGAAAAGGTTGCGGTCATCTATCCGGCC
>JAIZWN010000452.1 GCA_020443945.1 Candidatus Thiosymbion ectosymbiont of Robbea hypermnestra
CCGGCAGATTCCGGCTTCCCAGCCGGAATGACGGCCAACGGGCGCCTTACCCATGACCCACGATCCCTTTGTGGCTTAGTGTCTTTGTGTGAGAATCGAGAACGCCCCCCAGGAGAGCCGACCCAGCCATGAGCGGCAGCTATGATGCCTCCGCCATCGAGGTCCTGAGCGGGCTCGATCCGGTGCGCCGGCGTCCGGGTATGTACACGGACACCACCCGGCCCAACCATCTGGCTCAGGAGGTGATCGACAACGGCGTGGACGAGGCCATTGCCGGCTTTGCCCGCACGCTCGAAATCGTGCTCTTCGAGGACGGCTCCCTGCAGGTCGAGGACGATGGCCGCGGCATGCCGGTGGATCGGCATCCCCAGCAGGGTCTGCCCGGCGTGGAGGTGATCCTTACCAAGCTGCATGCCGGGGGCAAGTTCTCCACCGGCAGCTATCGGTTCTCCGGTGGTCTGCACGGCGTCGGCGTCTCGGTGGTGAACGCCCTCTCCAAGCGCCTGGAGGTCCGGATCCGCCGCGACGGCAAGGAGTACCACATGGCCTTCGCCGGCGGCGACAAGCGCTCGGAGCTCGCGGTGATCGGCGACGTGGGACGCGCCGACACCGGCACCATTCTGCGCTTCTGGCCGGATGAGCGGTACTTCGACAGCCCCGGATTCTCCCGGCCGGCGCTGAAGCATCTGCTGCGGGCGAAGGCCGTGCTCTGTCCCGGACTTAAGGTAGGCTTCCGTGACCAGACCAATGGCGAGGAGCGGGTCTGGTGCTACCGGGAGGGCCTTGCGGATTACCTCGCCCAGTCCCTCGCGGATCTGGCGACCCTTCCCGCCGAGCCCTTTGTCGGCGACCTGGAGGGGACCAACGAGGCCGCCAGCTGGGCCCTGGTCTGGCTGCCCGAGGGCGGCGACCCGGTGACCGAGAGCTATGTGAATCTGATCCCCACGGTGCAGGGCGGCACCCATGTCAACGGCCTGCGTACCGGGCTCACGGAGGCGATGCGGGAGTTCTGCGAGTTTCGCAACCTGCTGCCGCGGGGGGTCCGGCTGACGCCGGACGACGTCTGGGCGCGCTGTGCCTACATCCTGTCGGTGAAGCTGCTGGATCCCCAGTTCTCCGGGCAGACCAAGGAGCGGCTCTCGTCCCGGGAATGCGCCGCCTTTGTCTCCGGCGTCGTGAAGGACGCCTTCAGCCTGTGGCTCAACCGGAACCTGGCCGAGGCGGAGCGCATCGCCGAGCTCGCCATCGACGCGGCGCAAGCCCGACTGCGGGCCGGCCGCAAGGTGACCCGCAAGAAGGTCTCCCAGGGCCCGGCCCTGCCCGGCAAGCTGGCGGATTGCACCGCCACCGATTCGGAACGCAGCGAGCTCTTTCTGGTGGAAGGCGACTCCGCCGGGGGCTCGGCCAAACAGGCCCGGGATCGGGAGTTTCAGGCCGTGATGCCCCTGCGCGGCAAGATCCTCAACACCTGGGAGGTCGACTCCGCCGAGGTGCTGGGCTCCCAGGAGGTGCACGACATCGCCGTGGCGATCGGGGTGGACCCGGGCAGCGGCGATCTCTCCCGGCTGAGGTTCGGCAAGATCTGCGTCCTGGCGGACGCGGACTCGGATGGCGCCCACATCGCCACCCTCCTGTGCGCCCTGTTTTTGCGGCACTTTCCGCACCTGGTGCAGCGGGGGCATATCTATGTGGCGATGCCGCCGCTGTACCGGATCGACGTGGGCAAACAGATCTTCTACGCCCTGGACGACGGCGAGCGGCAGGGCGTGCTGGATCGCATCGAGGCGGAAAAGCTCAAGGGCAAGGTCACCGTGCAGCGCTTCAAGGGGCTCGGTGAGATGAACCCCATGCAGCTGCGGGAGACCACCATCCATCCGGACACCCGGCGTCTGGTCCAGCTCACGGTGGAGGCGCGGGAAGAGAGCAACCTGCTGATGGATATGCTGCTGGCCAAGAAACGGGCGGCGGACCGGCGCGGCTGGTTGCAGGAAAAGGGGGACCTGGCCGCGATCTGACCGCGCCGGCATCCACGCGCAGGGCGCCTTGAATGTAATGTTCTCTGGCTCCCACGCTCCAGCGTGGGAGCAGTTCCAGACGCTCCAGCGTCAAAATCCTGGCCGCTGGAGCGGCCCGATTGCGTTCCTGCCCGCCGGAGCATGGGAACGAGAGAACCGGCAGCATCGCACAAGCGCCGAGTCTTTTCTCGGTGTCACAGGAAATGAGCGCTGGCGCCTGAAGTGGGTCTCGGCGGTTCCTGCAACCTGCCATCCCTGGCACCTAGTGCCCCGTTTCACCTTATTTTTCACCCTCTTAAGCCCCCCAACCGCGCCAAGGCGAGAGGAGAGCACCGAGCGAGTAAAGCAACGCCACGCCTTGCCTTGGCGCGGTTGGGGGGCTCCCTTCGGACGCGACTAAAGCTGCCATCCGCTTCGTTGCGCGAGCTTGCAATAGG
>JAIZWN010000453.1 GCA_020443945.1 Candidatus Thiosymbion ectosymbiont of Robbea hypermnestra
TGGTGTGAGAACACTGAAGGCGGTGACCCACCGACAAGTGTATGGGTTTGCTGCATTTAATTGAGAACGCCCCCTAGTGTTTGGTTGAACTACTACTATGGTTGAAGGGCATAATAAACCGTATGATGGTGACCACATCAATTTCTGTAGGGTTTTCGATTTTAGTCGTGCCTATGCTGTAGTTGTGAATGGTGCGTGGTGGAATCCTTGTGGACACATGCTTCTCAATACCGGAGGAAAAGGCGGGTGGTATTTCCATATTGCTGAAGTGCGTGGACTTCCAAAATTCATGAACGAGGCAGGATATCAACGTTATCTCAAAGAAAATAACAAACGTGAGATTCGTAGAACCTACGTTAAGATTAAAGACCCTGCAGCGTCCAATCGGAAGCTGGAGGAGTTACTCTCAAAACCGTGGACATGGTTTCTGATGCCGAATAACTGTGCTGGTTTTGTCGAGGAAGTTTTACAGGCAGGCGGAACCAGCGCGGGTCTTTACTCTAACTGTCCTACAGCGGAGACCTTCCGCTGACATGTTCAGATATCTTATTGGAGCACTGACCGGGTTAGTCCTGTTTGTTATATCCGTGTGGATGGGTATGGTTTTGCTTGCACCTGGTACCGACATTGAAAGTGCAATTTTAATCTTAATGATATCGGCTGTTGCGGGGATCATTGTCGGGTTGGTACTTGTACAAAGATTCCAAAGAGCTAAAGCCTATAAGCATATGAAGCGCTAGCAATACCGTAAATGCGGATGCCTTGAAATGATGCGGTCAACCAAAAGGCGGATTGCGACCACTACTGGATTTCAGGTAAAAAAGGGGGCCTTGATACGCCTGTCCGGGCATGAAATCAGGGCTATTCATGATGGTTTAGTTCCCCGCCGCTCGCGGCAGTTTTGTTTATTGCAAACCAGGAGGGAAAATGAGCGAAGAACTTGTGACTATCGATGATGAAAAAATCAAATCGGCAAAAACGGTCACCACTGTCATCTATGCCCTGCAAGCCGTTTCGCTGTTGCTGGTCATCACCTTTCTCATTGCCGTCATCTTCAACTATATAAAGAAAAGCAGCGTGCAGGGAACCTGGCTCGCCTCTCACTTTCGTTGGCAAATCAAGACATTTTGGTTCGGCCTTTTATGGTGGATTTTGGGCTTTGCTACGCTCTTTCTCGTGGTGGGCTATTACATCCTCATCATAAATACGATTTGGATCATATACCGGATCGTGAGAGGCTGGCTGAGTTTGCTGAATGACAGGGAAATGTACGTGTAAACCAATGGGGTAGTGGTATATTGTGTAGTGGTCGGGGGAATCACGTAATCGTTCAAACCTCACCGTCATTCCGGCAGGGATTGCCGGAATCCAGGTGCCAGGGACGGCAAAAACCGGTTTTGATATCATCATGGGAAGAATCGTTGCCACCATAGACATTCAGAACCTGGCTTCGCCGGGATTGTCGAAAAAAATCGATGCCTTTGTGGATACCGGGGCAAGTTATCTGACCCTGCCTTCGGCCTGGAAAGAACAACTCGGAGTGTTCAGTACGGAAGAAGCGGTTGAATTACAGACCGCTACGCAACAGGTTGTCGAAGGTACTGTATGCGGACCGGTCAAAATAAAGGTGGAAGGATTCAGATCGGTTTATAACGAAGTGCTGTTTGTGGATATGGAACCGGATAATGGCGAGTATGAACCTCTGCTGGGTTACCTGGTTCTCGAGCAGTGCGGGGCCGCGGTGGATATGATCGGCCATCGACTGATCCCGGTAAAATACATGGACCTCAAATAGTCCGTAGATCAATGCCCTTAAGCCCTCATTCCGGCAGGGAATGCCGGAATCCAGCGCACAGGGAGGTGAACATTCTCCTGATTTCGGGGCCTTTCGGTTCAAGCAATTCCTGTCAAATTGGCCGCATTGCCTCAACTTAACGGCATTGGCCCGTAGGTTGGGGTGAGCGTGCGAGCCCCAACAAGTGGTTGTCAAATCAAAGCCGTTGGGGTGAGATCGCCCCGACAGAGGCGATCTCACCCTAACCTACATATTCAATGGGTATAGAGATACGTTTGCTTTGCGTCCTTTGCGCTTTTGTGGTTCCATAAGCTTGAGTTTGCCGACGTGGTGGAATTGGTAGACACGCTATCTTGAGGGGGTAGTGGCGTAAGCCGTGCCGGTTCGACTCCGGCCGTCGGCACCAACCCGTTTATCTTCCCGAAATGGGCATAGTGGTTGCTCTCTCGCCCATTCGCTTTTCGTAAGCTGCTTATCCGTCGGTGCTTATCTTGGCCCAGGGTCAGGATTGCACGACGATGAATTCGGAGCTCTTGGTATCGACGTTGGAGCCGGTCTGGACCCGGTGCTCGATCACATAGGTGCCCGGATCGACCCTGCTGGGAACGATGAAATCCAATGTCGATTCCCGCTTCCCGCCTTCACGCTCTCCCTCGGTAGGACCCAGAGTCACGAGTGCGGCGCCTTCGCTCTTGATTGTCCAGCTTTCCGTCGTGGACGCGGTAAGTTCGTCGGACGGCAGATTCAACCAATATCTGGTCCAAACGCTGATTCTCTGCCCGGGTCTTGCCCATTTCGGCGAGTTGCCGACCTTTTGAATCTTGACCTGGGGCTGAGTGATGGGGGTAGTCGGTTCATAAAGCTGCCTTTCCTCCGCGGTCGGATTCATCCGTTTCGTCCGGTAGTCGCTCACGAAAGCGGAGGCCATCGCGCCGGCAAAGGCACTGCCGACCACCGATTTCAATGTACCGCCGGTCACTGAGCCCAAGGCGGCGCTGAAGGCCGCGTTGAAGCCCATCGCGGCCAGCCTGCCCTCTTTATTATCGGCCGTCTGACACCCGGACAGCAGGATGGCGACGGTGACGGCGGCAACCGTCGGTATTCTTCGATCGACTCGTTTCATCGTGTCGGCCCCTTCCGAGGTAGGGTAGTGGTAAATTTTCAAGTGATCAGGTATCTCCCTGAGTCACGTCGAACATCACACAAAGACACCAAGCCACCA
>JAIZWN010000454.1 GCA_020443945.1 Candidatus Thiosymbion ectosymbiont of Robbea hypermnestra
TGGTGTGAGAACACTGAAGGCGGTGACCCACCGACAAGTGTATGGGTTTGCTGCATTTAATTGAGAACGCCCCCTAGGGAACGCCCTCCGTGGCGTTCCGAATGGCCCGCACAACGCCACGTCGGCCGTTCCCTACGCAATATGAAAATTAGAGTGAAACGGGGCGCTAGGGGGGTGTGCCCGCTCAAGGCAACATGAGGGGGGCGGGTTTTCATAGCGGATCGTATCGCCGACTCGCAAAGATCAGGCGGCACGCGCCGAAATCTCGAACGCCGAGATGGGCTTGGTGATACATAGGGTTTCGACGGGAAAGTCCACGTGGTCGGCAAAAAGCCCCGTCGGCTTGGCGTCGTAGATCGACCAGCCGCGGTCCGTGAAGTAACCCGGAGGCTTCTTGGGATAGGACGACACCTCCGCCCAGATCAGGCTGAAACCGGCGGCGACCACGTCATCCACGAAGCGTTGCAGCAGCTGCGCCCCGACGCCCCGGTCACGAAATTCCCTGTCCACCTGGAAATGCCAGTGCGCGCCCGTTTGCGGATGGTTGGGCCGTTCGCTCTCCCCTTTGAAAATCACATGGGCCGCGAACTGGCGGCTGGACTGGTCGAAAAGGGTCCATGGCATGGTCAGGGACGCGGCCAGAGAGACCACCTGCCGGCGCACCATCTGATACTGCAACTTTTCAAACCGCGTTCCCCCCGTGGAACCGGTGAGATACCCGATCAGACGCCCGCTGGCCTGATGCACGGCAACATGGATATTCTCCGGCTGGTGCTCGATGTAAGGGGCGAGCACGACATCGGAGAACCAGTGCTTACAGGGGCAAATGGCGTCGAAAGGCTCCCCGAGGAAGGCATTGTCGAATACGAGCTCGCTCATCTGAGAGCTATCTTCGCCGTCCGGGGAAAAACGGCGAAACAGAATCCCCTCGGAAACCGATACTCGGGATCCTTGCCCTTTATCGATCGAACGTGATTTATGTGCTTCCGAAAACATCTTGACCTACCGCGAACAGCTTTGTAGGGGACTCGAAACAATCCCTTCCCTGGAATCCGGCTCAATGTGCGCTTTTGGCTCCACCCCTACTCGATCAGTGCCCTGATCGACCGGGCAGCGGAGTATTCCTTGGCTGCACATGAGCACCTCAGAATATTAGCACATTCTTACATATCCAGTCAAACCTCCTTGTTTGACGGCTCCGATGGAAACGACTCATCCGAGCTTGTAATCAGAGACAATATCCCGTCGGATTCGTTCCGGCCGCCGATCACCGAATGTCGACAACCAGTGTCGGCGGTTGGCAGCCCGAAGGCCAAGTATCCCGACCATGAGCCCCGACGCGAGCAGGTGAACCACCATGACCTCAATACTGGATGGCAAGGCGTACCTGATCAAAACCTTCTTCAACCTGCTCGGCGGGTTGGGTAGCCCCCTGCTCAATCTCGGTTCTACCCGCAACCTGGAGCTATTTACCGACCTGCCCTACGGCACCCAGACCGACCAGCGCCTGGACATACTCAGACCCGAATCCACCCGCCCCGGCGCCCTGCCCGTCCTGGTCTATTTCCATGGCGGCGGATGGATCAGCGCCAGCAAGAAAATCTGCAGAGGGATCGCCGCAACCCTCGCGCGCAACGGACTTCTCACCTTCAATGTCGATTACCGGCTGGCGCCGAAAAGCCGATTTCCCGCGCCCCTGCAAGACGCCACCTTGGCCATGGACTGGATCTACCGCAATGCGGCGCGCTATGGTGGCGACCCCTCGGCCATCGTCTTGGCCGGCGATTCCGCCGGCGCCCAGATCGCCGCCTGGTATGCAAGCGCCCTGCACAACCACGGACTGTTTCGGAAAATCGGAACCCAGGGTCCCCGAGGCGGGATCTCCGTGAAAGGATTGCTGCTCTTCTATGGCGTGTACGACTTCGACACCGTAAAGGACGCACGCTTCCCCTTCATCAAAATATTCGCATGCAGCCTTCTCGGTAGCGATCCACGAAGCTACGAGGAAAACGCGAAGCTCGCATCGCCCATCGGGCAGATCTCCCGAGACCTGCCCCCGGTCTGGTTATGCGTCGGAAAGCGGGATGGCCTGTTCGCCCAGTCCCGGGCCTACGCACGCGCCCTCGAGCATCATGGCGTCCGATGCCGGACGCTTTTCTTCCCGGACCACTACCGCGCGCCTCACGGCTTTCTCTTCTTCAGGTGGCTCAAGTCGTCACGGACCGCCGTGGCGGCCGCCCGTGAATTCCTCCGCGACCGCGCCGACCTATAGTTGCGCACAGCTATACCAGCACCCCATTTCACCTATTCTGCGTTCTTCGGGGTTTTGCCGGTGGTGCGCCCTGCCCTGTCCGGCGTGCGGTCGATCGGGGTTTTTCCATGCCCGCCAGCGCCAGCAGGTCGGCGAGCTCGTCCGCGGTCAGGTCACGCCAGCGGCCGGCGAATTCCCGTGGCCCCAGGATCACGCTACCGAAGCGCACCCGCTTGAGTCGGCTGACCCGACAGCCGGCGGCCTCCCACAGACGTCGCACCTCCCGCTTGCGGCCTTCGCGCAGCAGAACATGGAACCAGCGGTTGGCGCCTTCCCCGCCCGACTCGACGATTTCCTCGAAGCGGGCGGGTCCGTCTTCGAGCTCGATACCGTGGGTCAGGCGTCGGAGGGTATCCCCGGAGACCTGGCCCAGGATGCGCACGGCGTACTCCCGTTCCAGCGCTCCGGCGGGGTGCATGAGGCGGTTGGCCAGCGCGCCGTCGTTGGTGAGGAGCAGGAGACCGGAGGTGTCGATATCGAGCCGGCCCACGGCGATCCAGCGGCCGGCCTCGAGGCGCGGCAGGCGGTCGAAGACGGTGGGTCGGCCCTTCGGGTCGTGGCGGGTCACCAGCTCGCCCACCGGCTTGTTGTAGGCGATGACCCGGAGGTCCCGCCGGCGCGCGGGCCGGCGGTTGACAGCCTTGCCGTCGATACGCACCCGGTCCGCCGGACCGATGCGGTCGCCGAGCCGGGCCGGCTTGCCGTTGATCCGCACCCGCCCGGCGCGGATCCAATCCTCGATCTCCCGGCGGGAACCTAGGCCCGCGTCCGCCAGGACCTTCTGCAGCCGCGCGGGCGCGGGCGTCGGGGTCCGTGGTGGTCGTTGTTCAGCCGCCATCGGGTGCGGTCTCGCTGGTGCCGTTATGCTAATAGGAAAGGATTAACAGGATTATTTTTTGTGGGTTCTGAATGTTCGCCGCACGGTGACACTGTGTCCAAAATTGACCCCTAGTCCGCTCTCGATTCCCGTTGCGATCAAGTCATTGACCCACGGAATTTCCGCCTCCCTCGGAACCGTTTCAAGCGCTTTGAACTCACGGATGTTCGCGGTTCTTGGTCCGTAGATTACCCACCGTAAAAACATCCTGAAAATCTAAGAAAATCCGGTTAATCCTGTACGATTGGAAGACAGCACGAACCACGAAGAATTGCTCGACCCGTCAGCGGTCGTGATGCGGGTCGTTGCGCTCACCGTGTCCTACGCGGACTACATCCCCCACACGCCGATCCGGTAGTTTCCCTGCTGCTCCTGGCGGACAAAGAGCTTCTGTTCCCAGGGGGTATCCGGGGTGCGGTCGAAGATGATCAGATAGCCTTCGTCGGCGCCGACCCGATCCAGGTAGTCAGCGGTTTGCGCCAAGCCTTCGGCGATTGTTTTCTCCAGGGATTTGTGCCGGAGCTTGAGCTCGATCACCACCCGTTGGACCGGGCCCTGGAAGCCTTGGGTTTCGTCCAGGGGCCACTGGATCAGGAGATCGGTGCGCCGCCGGCCCAGGCCGTATTCCCGCTCGATGCGCCCGCCACTGTTGATGATGCGTTGCAGGAAGGCCTGCATCAGTAATTGCGGTCCGGCCTCCTGGTAGTCGAAACGCCCCGACCAGCTCTCGCCATTCTCCCGGAAGAATTGCTGGAAGGCGCCAAGCAGCTTGGGGAGGTCCAGGCGCCCGTCGGCCTGGAGGTACCAACTGGTTTCCTGGGGGATCAGGACCTGGGTGGTCCAGGT
>JAIZWN010000455.1 GCA_020443945.1 Candidatus Thiosymbion ectosymbiont of Robbea hypermnestra
ACACCGGAGACCATCACAGCGGCCAGGTCGCCTTCCCCGGCGGCCAACGGGAACCCGCGGACCCGGATATGACCGCCACCGCGCTCCGCGAGGCACAAGAAGAGATCGGGTTGGTCCCCGACCGGGTCACGCCCCTCGGCGAGCTGCAACCGCTGCATACAATCAGCAACTACCTGGTCACCCCCGTCGTGGGCGAGATCCCCTGGCCCCTGGCTCTCACGCCCGACCCCGTCGAGGTCGCGCGGGTATTCAGTATTCCCCTGGCCTGGCTCGGCAATCCCGCCAACCGGCAAGTACGCATCTGGCCGGCACCGAACCATCCCGAGGCCAGAGAAGTAATCTTCTACGATGAATACGACCAGGAGCTTCTCTGGGGAGTCAGCGCCCACATCACCCTGGACTTTCTGACCACCCTGTCTCAGACCTGAGTACGAAACCCGTACTCGAGGTCGCAGTCGCTTCCGAATCGACTGCTTATTCGGTGAGTCCCTGAAGGAACCGGGATACGGCGGCGATCTCCTCGTCGCTCATACGGCTGGCCACATCCCTCATCATGCCATTCGGGTCGTTGGCGCGTCCTTTGGTCTGAAAGCCTTTCAGGGCCGAATCGAGATATTGAGCATGCTGTCCGGCGATGCGCGGGAACCCGGCCGCGCCGAGACCGATGCCGACCGGGCCATGACAGCCAGTACAGGCAGGCACGCCGGTAGCCGGATTACCGCCGCGATAGATGCGTTCGCCCAGCTCCGCCGACGCGGGATCCGCGGTCCCCGGGCTCTGCCGTTGCGCGGAGTAATAGGCGGCGATGTCCCGAAAATCCTGCTCGTCGAGGCGGATTACCTGAGGGCTCATCTGTCCGTTTGCCCGCTTGCCGCTCTTGAAATCCATCAGCTGCTTATAGAGATACCGGGCGTGTTGTCCGGCCAACTTGGGCCAGGCGGGGACCAGCGCGTTTCCGTTCGGGCCGTGACAGGCACCGCAAGCCGCCACCTTGGCCTCACCCGCCGTAGCGTCGCCCGCTGCCTGAATGCCATTGGAAATGAGCGCCACCGCAACCGAGATCGGAATCAGCCAAGTCTTCATGGTGTGTATTGCCTGCTTCTTGTGCGTGAGCGACCGTGACAACCCTCTGGTTGCCCCATGCGAAGAATCCGCGAATGTATATCAGAATATCCGCATATTGGTCAAATTGGCCTTGCGCCCTCCTCCGACAACCGGGCCTCGGGTCGGGGGAGGCGACGAGACTTGCCCGCGTCGCTTCCGTGACGGATGCCGGGAGGAGCGCGCGTGGGTGGTGTTGTAATTTTGTTGTCCCTGGGTATATACGCCGAATCCCGGAAACAACCAAAACAAGTTACGGTTTTGTC
>JAIZWN010000456.1 GCA_020443945.1 Candidatus Thiosymbion ectosymbiont of Robbea hypermnestra
ACACCGGAGACCATCACAGCGGCCAGGTCGCCTTCCCCGGCGGCCAACGGGAACCCGCGGACCCGGATATGACCGCCTCCGCGCTCCGCGAGGCGCAAAAAGAAATCGGGCTGGCCCCCGACCGGGTCATGCCCCTCGGCGAGCTGCAACCACTGCACACAATCAGTAACTACCTGGTCACCCCCGTCGTGGGTGAAATCCCCTGGCCTCTGGACCTTACGCCCGACCCCGTCGAGGTCGCGCGGGTATTCAGCATTCCCCTGGCCTGGCTCGGCAACTCCGCCAACCGGCGGATACGTACCTGGCCGGCACCGGACCACCCCGAGGCCAGAGAAGTGATCTTCTACGACGAATACGACCAGGAGCTCCTCTGGGGCGTGAGCGCCCACATCACCCTGGACTTTCTGGCCACCCTATCCCGGACCTGAGCGCGGGACCCATACCGCAAATCGCGCGCTGAAAACCATCACGCCCTCCCAACCGAAACCACCCCAGCAAGCGAAATGTCAGAACTGGAAGTAATTTGTTGATCGAGAGGAAATTGATACGCGCTTGCCTTGCTCCCGTTGCATCGTTGCAACCACATGGTATACAGTACCCACGATTTCGGGGTTTGGTGTATCTTAACTCATTGATAAGCTTGGGAAATTAGACATCAGGCGAGTTGGAGGATGGCATAACCGCTGTGGATATCGATTCGGTACAACCTCGGTTGGCGGAAGGTCCTGCCGAGGTTTTGGTGTTTTTCGCGAAACCCGGAATGGGGCCAATCCAATTTGCGGGAGCGAGAAGTTGGCGATGATCTTTACCTGTAGTGGCTCGCGTTCATCCTTGCGTCTGCCGGAGCGCGTATCCGGCGTGGCGCTATGACTTTCCCGACCGATTTGAACCGTGTCGGATGCTTGGTGATTTGCTTGTGCTACCGCGTGTAGGCCAACAAAATATTCGGCCCTATAGCTGCATGAGGGGGGTGTCGTTGCGTACCCCTCCTCTCTCTGTTATCGCC
This sequence comes from Candidatus Thiosymbion ectosymbiont of Robbea hypermnestra, assembly GCA_020443945.1. GTDB lineage: Bacteria > Pseudomonadota > Gammaproteobacteria > Chromatiales > Chromatiaceae > Thiosymbion > Thiosymbion ectosymbiont_B. Next base: position 1,007 of record JAIZWN010000456.1, read on the forward strand.
CCTTCCTTTTCCTATGCTCATAGAGCATGTCACACGCCGTACCCACGTAACCGACGGCGGCAAGGAATTGCTGCCTACCTTCCTGAATGACAGGAGATAACAATGGATGAAGAAGCTATTCAGCAGATAGCGAACGCAGTAATGACCCAAATCAAGCCCGAGCTTGAGCGCTTGCGAGCGGATAACAACAAGGCCGAATTAAGGGCTGAACGACGAAACATAGAATTGCGCAAGGAGATGAGCAAGGAGATGAGCAAGCTGCGTGAAGAGGGTTCTCGTGACCGGGACCACATGGAAAGGCTGGAGAATCAGATGCAGGGGTTTGTGGCTCTGGGTAGAGGCCGGGGGCCGGAACCGGTGCAATATGTCTCCACCGGCACCGGGCTGATCGATCCGGAGTGGCGTTGGGAACGGGAACACCCCTTCCGCCGCTAGGCCTCTCCGTTCCTGGACTTGTCCCGGATGAAAAGGGTTTCGCGCATGTTGCGCCGATGGCCTCGTGTGGCCTCTGTTCGGCGTCGCCTGCATCGTTTGCGCCATTCAACTTGGCACTACCCCCGGCCCACGCCCTTTGTGTTGTGGCGGGATGCGTGTGTGGGTGTAGCGGACGTAAGGGCAGGGGATACCATCCATCTGTGGCCAAATGGCCTGCGCTGGTGGTTTCTTGGAATCGCCCTGTCTTTCGGGTTCTTCGCGGTTGTTTTTCTGGGCCCCAAGCTGTGCAGCCTGTGGTATGGGTTCGCGATCTCCCTTGTAGTCTTTGTTTGGATGGTATGGCTCTACCCTTCCCTCGTCTTCTATGGTCGGCGCCACGAGGTACTTTCCGACCTGTGGGGTACTTGGCCGCCGCAGATGGATAAACTCTACGGAGGGGTACCTGCGTTGGTCACCAAATCCAGTGAGCGAAACCTCCTCAAAGCCCTGTTACCCTATAATAAGCAAGGCATCCAACGCCTGGGACGCCTACTCGGCGCCTTTCTACCCTACGGCAGAGGATATCGGTCCGTAGCGAATGGTGAAAGCACTCCAGCGGCGTTGGAGTATGCGGCTTTTGCAGACTGTTTTGTCTCCAAACCATCCACAGCCGAACCATCCACGGCCAACATCTGGTGCGACCGTGGGTTTCTGCGTTGGCTCACCATCCGTTGTGGCCCCGTGGTTGCGGGTCAATTGTTCATACTCGCCTTGGTCGCATGGGCCACTTTGGGTGAAGCAAAGGAGGTGATTCTCCCAATTCTGGGATGCATCCTGCTATGGACCGGGCTTGCCGCGTATTTTCTCCGGCGCGCCGTTTGTACCTTCGAACAGGAGAATCGTGTGTCCCTGGAAGATCTGTTGCACCTGCCTTATCTCAGCCATGCCCTTGAGAGCACCTATCTCCTGCAAACCCTGCCTCGGCTGTCGGTACCTCTGGTGGTTGCCATCCTGGGCATAAACCTCACTTTCGTCATTCCCTTGTTGGGGGTAGTAGTGTCTTCTACGCCTTCTACGCTTTCTGGATAAGGTCTAGTGCCCCGTTTCACCTTATTTTTCGCTCTCAGCGCGGCGAGAAGCGGCCAGATGCGAGGCGCGTGAGCGCAGGA
>JAIZWN010000457.1 GCA_020443945.1 Candidatus Thiosymbion ectosymbiont of Robbea hypermnestra
AAAATCTGTAGGATGGGGCGCGAGACCACGCTAGGCTTTGCCTGTCCTATCATCCTATAGATCACAGCACTACCCGCAAATCAATGCAGGGCGCGCTTCCGGATGAGGTCCTCCGGCGACCCAAAACGACTTTGGGAACACAGCCACATTTCCATAATCGTGTCAGGGCCGTAAGCCGTAGTTGGCAGGCAGACTTGGCCTCGACGACGGAGTTCGCGGCGTTTGTGAACAAACGATGCCTGATGGAGCGACTTGGCGACGATGCGAGCTTGATCGATTTGAGCCGGACGATAAGGGTCTGGCCACTGGCATTTTGGCTACGGCAGCGAGGTTCAACGAAGTCATAGCACGGTAGGATGGGTAGAGGCGCGCCAATGAGTGTGGGGTATACCAATAGGCTTAACCGCGCCGAAACCCATCACTTTAAGTCGATAGGTGATGGGTTTCGGCACGAGAAAAACTGTGCCGGAAACCACTATCCGCGCCGGCACCTCTACCCATCCTACGAACTGACGGGTCCTTCCAATGACGCTTATCAGTGCCGACAACGACTTCGCCCTGATGGCAGTGCTGTTCAGCATCGCGGGTGCGGCATTTCTCGCCGAACGCACACGTATCGGTTCGCACCTGACTGGCGCCGTGATCGTTATCCTTGCGGCGATTGCCGCGGCCAACTTGCGCATCATTCCGCACTCGGCCCCAGCCTTCGATTTCGTGTTCAGTTACTTCGTCCCGGTACTGATCCCGCTGTTTTTGTTCAAGGCGAACCTGCGCCACATGATCTTCGAGACAACGCGCATGACCGGCGCCTTCCTCATTGCCAGTGCGGGTACGGTTGTCGGGGTCCTGGTGGCCGTCAGCGTGCTCGACCTCAGTCCATTGGCAGCGGCGGCGGGCATCGATCCCGCGCTACGCGAAGCGGGCATTGCCGGCCTTTTTACCTCGACCTACATCGGCGGATCGGTCAATTACGCTGCGCTTGGTGAGATCACCGGGCTGAGGGCCGATGCATCGTTCTTCTCCGCTGCAACCGCGGTGGACAGCCTGTTCAGCGCCCTCTTCCTGAGTGTGCTTGCGCTGTTGCCAGGAACACGCTGGCTCGCCTCCCGATTCGTACGCCATGAGCATGGCGAAGAGCGAGCGCAGGAAGACACGGGGGAGCGCATATCCGCCGCGAGCCTGGCCCTTGTGATGGCCGCTGCGATCGGCTTCGTCGCGATTGGTGACGCGATTACCAGTCTGATCGGCCTGCCAAGCCTGCGCTACGCCATTATCACGGTCTTGGTCGTCGTCGTTGCAACCGCGTTTCCGCAATGGATGGAGGAGCGATTGCATGGCGGCCTCGAACTTGGCGTGGGGTTCGCTTTTGTCTTCTTCGCCGCGATTTCCGCAAGCGCCGACCTGGGCGCGATGATTACGATTGCCCCGATACTGATCGGGTTCGTCGTGATTCTGCTGAGCATCCACCTGATCGTACTGCTCGGCGTCGGCCGGCTCTGCAAACTGACGCTGCCGGAGCTCGTTACCGCGTCGAACGCCGCTGTCCTCGGCGCGACGACGGCCCCGGCTCTTGCCGCTGCCCGCGGCTGGCATGATCTCGTAACACCGGGCGTGCTTGTCGGCGTGCTCGGATACGCGCTGGGCACACTCATCGGCACGGTGATCTATCACCTTTGGGCAATGTTCTAGCTCGTAGTTCGCAGGGCGGGAAGGCGGAGCGCATCCCGCTCAGAACAGGGTGTAGATCACCGGGGCGGTCACCGGGTTGTCGACCAGGAATACGAACGCCATGACCAGCAGCAAGAGGAGAATGATCGGCGCCAGCCACCATTTCTTGTTGTGCCGCAGAAAATCCACGAGCTCGCGCACCAGACTTGGCGGCTTACCCTCGGCCTCACGGGCGAACTGCTCGGCCTGGCTTGCAGGGGAGGGTTTGGACTGCTCGTCATCTTCTTCCACTCTTTCCGGTCGCGGAGGGGTGGTCATGGCACTGCTTGCTCCGTGGCGACTAACCGGCGTTGTTCGATCAGGTCGATCACATCACCCACCATGGCCTCGGCGACCAGTCGGTTGCCCGCCTCGGAGAGATGGTGCAACCCATCCACGGAATAGGGCTCCTCCAGGTTGTCGAAGAGGCCGCTGATATTATGAAACCGCGGATGGCCGTTGTTCAGTGTTTCGGATTGGCGTACCCGCCGGTAGATGTCGTCGAACGTTTCCTTGACCGGGAGCCAGCGTCGGGCTACGGCCGGGTTCTCGGGTGGGCGGAGCCACTTGGAAAAGACATTGGGTTGCCAGTAGAACAGGGGCTCGAATTCATAGTGCTCTCCCAGCGCCTCGACGGCGGTGAGATTGGTTTCGTACACATGCAGGGTCTGGCGGGCAACCTCCTCGCGCAGGGGGTGGACCCGTGGGCCTTCGTCCGGCGTCGCCTGGAAGCGTCGCCGCAGCCCGGTCGCGACCCGGCCGAATCCCCACAGGCTGCGGTCCATGACATGTTCGCCGAGGGCCCACAGCAATCTTCTCGGTTGTACGGTGAGGTTGAATTCCGCGCGCCGCCGCCACTCTCCCCGGGGGATTCCCGCTTCGTCGTTCTCGTAGGACGAAAGCACATCACCGATGCCATCGTAAAAGAGCACGATATCCGGCATCTCTTCGCGGTGGATGCAGCGCAGCAGGGTGATTACCTCCTGCGTGCTGACATAGTCGGACTGGCCGTAATTCGTTACCTGGACGCGATAACCCTTCTCGTGCAGCAGTTTGCTCAGGTAGGAGGCGATGGTGTGGTCGTCCCGCGCGCCATAGCCCCACATGGTCGAGCCGCCGAAGGTGAATATCCGTACCGGCGGCGGGTCCGCGGCAGGGTCCCGTAGCGGGTTCCAGGTCGCCCGCAGGCCTTTCCGGTTCACGTTGATGTATCGGCCCTGGTACGGGGCATGGCGCCAATAGACATAGGACTCCCAGACAAGCCGTTTGGCTGTTTCGTACTCCTGGAAGTAATCCCGGGCCCATGGGGCGTCGCGATAGGCGTCGGCCCCCGCCAACCGATCGATCTTGCGCTCGGTGACCTGGGCCTCGGTCAGCGGCCGATCCAGGAGCCAATCCCTGGCCGTCAAGGCCAGGCGCAATCCCCCCTCGCTCAGGATGACCAGAATCAGGACGATGCCCACGAGCAGCCAGCCCGCGCGCAGACCCGACCCGATTGCCTTCAACGAACGACGCAGGAGATTTGCCATAACGATAAAGACTCAGAATTGGTGGAAGGATTGCGATGGGATATTTTCCGGCCGATGCGGGACCCAATAGCTGGCCGCGTCCGGCTCGTAGCGCCGCTGCAACGGGTCCCGGCCCAGTGCCCGCATCAATAGTCCGGTCGGGGTGATGACCAGGTAATACATGAGCGCCAGGACCAGGTGCGACAGGAGCCAACCGATGGGGAACAGCAGATGCATCCAGGCCGCATACATTGGCCGACGCAAGGGCCGCAGGGCGTAATACAGCAAGGCCAGTACCGCGCCGAGGGTCCACAAGAGGATGAGTGCCGTCCGGGACTCCGTACCCAACCAAACCACCCCGCCGAGCAGGGCGAAGAAGGCCGCCATGGCTACGCCGAACCAGGCCAGCTCGCGCCGGGAGGGATAGGGGTTGATAGACATCATGACCATGTCGATGCGATGTTTTCCGTTTAAGGGCACCTGCAAAAATTCAGGGTGTCCGTGCGGAGCAGGGATGCCCCGTCATTTTTCAAGGTCCCCTCAAGACATCCTTCGGACGGGAAGAGCGGTCCCTAGGGGGCGTTCTCAATTAACCGAATCCCCCGAACATCAAATGCAGCAAACCCATCCACTTGTCGGTGGGTCACCGCCTTCAGTGTTCTCACCCCAAGCCA
>JAIZWN010000458.1 GCA_020443945.1 Candidatus Thiosymbion ectosymbiont of Robbea hypermnestra
AAAATCTGTAGGATGGGGCGCGAGACCACGCTAGGCTTTGCCTGTCCTATCATCCTATAGATCACAGCACTACCCGCTCGCTCAGTGACCGTCACCATCACACCGCACTCGATCCGATTTTCAAGTTGTTCGAGAATCGGGCTGAGCAATGCGGCAACGTCGGGACCGCGCAGACCTTCCCGCCGGATGCGGATCACCGACGGAGCGCTCGCACCGCTGGTAACCAGCAGCCGGTGAAAGTCCGAATCCAGGGTCACGATCACGCGGCCCTGAGCGAGCGCCAGTGCAATGATCTCGGCATCGCTCGCATGACTGCGCCCGATGTCGGCGACGTGGCAGACATCCAAACCGCGCGCTTTGAGGTGTCGAACCGTGCTGCGAGGCAAGCCCTGGTCCAACAACAGTCGGATCACGCGGCGCCCAGCGTGATGATCCGATCGTCGAGGCTCTCGGCGGTATACTCCAGCGCCTGGTGGATATCCTCGTCTTCGAGCTCCGGGTACTCCTGCTTGAGCTCGGCGCGATCCGGGTAGAGGGCGGTGGCCTCGACCACGCGCCGCACCGTCAGGCGCATGCCGCGGATACAGGGCTGGCCGTTCATCCGCTCGGAATCGATCGTAATGCGATCAAATAAAGTGTTCATTTCGTTTCTCATCGATGAACATCCGTGTAATCCGTGGACTAAAAACCGGAGACAGTAAAATCATAACACCACTCGATTCCAGATCTGTAGGTAATCCTTTTTATCAGCGCGCCCGCTTCGTAACGGCCGCGGCCGGACCAGACCGGATGCCGCCGGATTCGGGTCGGGAAGTTGCCTTCGCCGGGCGTTCCAACGCCGGCAAATCCAGCGCCATCAATGCGCTCTGCCACCAGAACCGGCTTGCCCGGACCAGTAAGACGCCGGGGCGGACCCGGCAGCTGATCTTCTTCGCCCTGGACGAAACACGGCGCCTGGTGGATCTGCCCGGATACGGCTATGCCAAGGTCTCCGAAACCGTCAAGCTCCAGTGGCAGCGGCTGTTGGCGGCCTACCTCGAGCAGCGACGGTCCCTGGCCGGATTGGTAGTGGTCATGGACATCCGCCACCCGCTGACCGCGTTCGACCGACAGCTGCTCGCCTGGGGACGGCGGACGGAGCTCGAAATGCTCCTGCTGTTGACGAAGAGCGACAAGCTCAAGCGCGGCGCGGCGCGCGCCGAGCGGGACCGGGTCATCCAGGCCGTAGCCGCCGGCGGGCGGGTTCGGGTCGAGCTCTTCTCGGCCCGGACCCGTTCGGGAATCGAGCCGGTCCATGCACTGCTGGACCGTTGGCTCGACGTCCAAGGGACCGTCTAAACCGCCATTTGCGAAACCCCATGGGGTGTCAATTCGATGTGCCGCTACCGGATTGCGGGCCGTGGAGGGTGTCGTGCAGCTCCGGTATCAGGGCGCCGAGGGCGGCGCGCATGGTCTCCTCGTCACAGGTCCCAACGCCGGTTTGCAGCCTTGCGAGGTTATGCGCCAACGCCTCCGGCTCCGGTATCGCCCCGCGCCGGGCGATTCGAATCTTGGGATGCGTGGTGGGTGTCAGGTCTTCCGATTCGTAGAAAAGCTCTTCGTAGAGCTTCTCTCCGGGCCTCAGGCCGATGTACTCGATGGCGATGTCCTCATGGGGGATTTTGCCGGAGAGTCGGATCATCTGGTCCGCCAGGTAGGAGATCCTGATCGGTTCGCCCATATCGAGCACGAAGATCTCGCCGCCCCGGCCGATGGCCGCCGCCTGCATGATGAGCTGGCAGGCCTCGGGGATGGTCATAAAGAAGCGCTTGATTTCCGGGTGGGTGATGGTTACCGGTCCGCCACGCTCGATCTGGCGCTGGAACAGAGGGACCACGCTGCCCGCCGAGCCCAGCACATTGCCGAAGCGCACCGTCTCGAAGCGGGTCCGCGAATGCCTGAAGGTGGCCTGACAGAGGATTTCCGCCGTCCGTTTGGTCGCGCCCATGATGTTGATCGGATGTACCGCCTTGTCGGTCGAGATCAGGACGAATTCCTCGCACCCGAAGTTGTCCGCGGCTTGGGCCACGACCTGGGTGCCCAGGATATTGTTGCGGATGGCCGAGCATACCTGCCGTTCCAGCAGGGGCACATGCTTGTAGGCCGCGGCGTGGAAAACCACCTGTGGTCGTGCGCGCCGGAACAGCCCGCGTACGGCCGTCGCGTCGGTGACGTCAAGCAGGGCGTGCTCGATTTCCACCAGGGGATGGGTGTCTTGCAGCTCCATCCCGATGCGGTAAAGGTTGTATTCGCTGTTATCCGCTACCAGGAGCCGCGCCGGCCGCAGGGCCGCGATCTGGCGGCAAAGCTCGGCGCCGATCGAGCCGCCGCCGCCGGTTACCAGGATCACGCGGTTTTCCATACAACCGCGGATGCCGTCCAGGTCGAGCCGTATCGGGTTGCGACCCAGGAGGTCCTCGATACAAACCGGTTGCACCTGACTGACGGATACCTGTCCGGCCATCAGATCCCGTAGCTTGGGAACGGTGCGGTAGGGTTTTCCGGTCCGTTGGCACAGGTCCACGAGACGCTGCATCTGTTCGGTCGAGGCGCTGGGAATCGCCAGCAGAATCAAATCCACGGCCAGGCCTTCGACCAACTTCGGAATCTCCTCCGTGGTTCCCCGGATCTGGATGCCCTGTAGCTCGCTGCCGCGTCGGTGCAGCTTGTCGTCCACAAGGGCCACGGGGAGATAGGCCGAATACGGATCCCGCAGCATATCCCTGACCAGCATTTCCCCGGCGCGGCCGGCCCCCACGATCAATACCCGTTGCGCGTCGCGCAGGGCCAGCCGATGGTCCTTCAGCCGCCGGTAGAGCAGGCGTGGCCCGGCAAGCAACAGCATCTGCAGCACCAGATACAGGAGGGGGACGGAGCGGGGTACTCCCTGCATACGGTCGAGAACGAACAGGGTGGAGAAGATCAGGGTCGTCCCCACCAGCACCCCTTTGGTGATGCGCGCCAGGTCCGGCAGGGAGGCGAAGCGCCAGATGCCGCGATAGAGCCCGAATCCCCAGAAGACGCCGGCCTGGATCAGGATCGCCAGGGGCAGGGTCGTCAGCGCCGCGTTGTGAAATGGCTCCGGAATCTCCCCGAGATTGAAGCGCAACCAGTAGGCGAGGAACCAGGCGACCGGAACCATTGCCAGATCATGGGCGAATACCGTGATACGCACGCGCAGTCGATTGGCCCAGGATTTCATGATGCGCTACCGTCCGCCGATTGTTCGGCCAGGCGGGTTCTCATCCCGATCAGGAGATAGATGATCGCCCAGGCGCCCAGCAGCAGCCACTGATCGCGCACGCTCATGCCACGCGCCGCCACGGCGCTGGCCGCGCAGGCCGCCATGAGCAGGTAGGCCCAGAGCAGGGTCTTGCGGTGGTTCCAGCCCGCCAGCACCAGGCGCTGATAGTGATGGGAGCGGTGCGCCTTCCAGAGACGTTCGCCGCGCGCCAGGCGGCGCAACAGGGTCCAGGTGGCGTCCACAATGAAGGGCGAGAACGCAAGCCAGGCCACCCACAAGGGGAACAGGCCGCGTCGGGCGCCGATCAGGGAGAGGATTGCCGCCAGCAGGCCCAGGACGGCCGAGCCGAGGTCCCCGAGGAAGATCCGTGCCGGCGGGAAGTTGTGTAGCAAAAACCCGGCGGCGGCGGCGACCAGGATCCCGTTGGCCAAGGCGAATCCCGGCTCCCCGCCCAGCCAACCCAGCCAGCCCAGGGCCCCGAAACCGAACACCGCCATGCCCCCCGCGAGGCCGTCCATCCCGTCCATGAAGTTATAGAGATTGACCATCCACGCCAGGTACCCGAGGGTCAGCGCCCAGGACAGGGCCTGGGGTAGTTCCCGGTAGATGCCCGGCAGCGCGATGTTGGACCAGGCGATCCCTCCCGCCAGCAGGAGGATAGCGGCGCCCAGGTGAGCGGCGAGGCGGTAGGGAGCAGGGACCTCACCGCGGTCGTCGAGAAAGGAGATCCCCCCGACCAGGAGCAGGGCGCCGAGGATCCAGACCCAGGGGTCCGGTAGGGGAAAGGCAGTGAGCGCGAGTAGAGCGGAGGCCGCGAGCGCGGCGCAGATCGCGATCCCGCCGGTGCGGGGTAGGGCGCCCGTGTGCAGCGAGCGCTCGTTCGGCAGGTCGATCATGCGGGAGAGAGGGTAGGGGGAACGGGAGAGCCGCCAGGTTACCAAGGCACTGATGGCGAAGGTCGCGACCAGCGCGCCGAGGGCGGCGGCGGTCGGGTTCATGGGTCGGACTCCGAACCGATACTCCGCGGCGGATTTGCACGACCCGGCTTGGGAACCTTCTTCATCACTGCTCTGTACCCCTTACCCAAAGATCCTACTCCCCTAGGGGGCATTCTCAATTCTCACACAAAGACACCAAGCCACAAAGGGATCGTGGGTCATGGGTAAGGCGCCCGTTGGCCGT
>JAIZWN010000459.1 GCA_020443945.1 Candidatus Thiosymbion ectosymbiont of Robbea hypermnestra
TAAGATTCTCAAGAATTGCTCTCCGTTCTTAACTTATTTTTGGTTCCTGACTGTCCAATGGTTGGGGTCCACCTCACTATTAGCGGTTTCTCTCGTTCCCATACGCCGCATGGGAACGCACAAGCTCCGCGCCGCGGAGGGTAAGGTCCGCTACGCGGACCTTCTGATATGTCAACATACCCCAGCTTTACTACCGGAACCGCAGCGGATGCGGCGGTTCCCACCAGCCTGGAACCCTGGCTTGCCGATGGGGGAGGGGAGGCGCGGTCACTGATCGTAGAGGTGAAGGTGCCTGAGCGCCGCATCGCCTTCGCGCGCGGCAGCTTGACCAACGGGGCATTCCCCAGGCGTTTGGTGGAGAGCGACCGGGAGGGTCGCCGTCTTGCCATCCGGGAGCTGGCGGATTTCCTGGAGCGGGAGATCGGATTGCCGGCCCGGGTGCTCGAAACCACCGGGGCCATTGTGGTATCGGCGACGCCCGGCCAGGTCCGCCGTTTTCTCAAACACCCTTTGACCAAAGGGGTCCATCCCAACCGCTCCCTGACGATCCGGTAGCAGCCTCCCGCGCGTCCCGACCGTAGATTCCGCGGACGAGTACCCCATTTCACCTTATTTTGCGTTCTCAGCGCGGCGAGAAGCGGCCAGATGCGAGGCTCGTGAGCATAGGAATAGACAGCGTTTTTTCATCGGCGAAAATCTGCGTAATCTGCGGATTCAAAATCACGGATCACAAAGTTACAACACTACCCCTGCGTGCTGCTCCTGGGCGCGTTTGGGGGCTTAAGAGGATGTAAAATGGGGTAAAATGGGGTATAAGGTAGCAAACTATCTCCACCCTGCCAGTCTACCCATCCCAAAGGGCACGGCTCCGGCAAAGGGCACGACCCCGGATTTAAAAATGAACCGAGCAGAAATCGCAAGAGACATACGCAGTATGCGCCGATACAAGCGCGAAGTTACTGCTTCCAGAGAAGCCGCTATCGACGCGCTCCAGAAGGCCGGTATTCTGACCAGGACCGGTAGAGTCGCCAAGCCTTACCAACGCCTCCTGGGCAACATTGTGGTGAGGCCGCATCGGCGGGAAAACGGTACTAGAATTCCTTAGAGGGACCCGCGTCTTTACAAATGAGTCAACTTTATGGATCGCACGAAAAACTCACGCTTCGTCAGGTCTCATTGACATTCTTTTGGCCGCAAATCAACGCCAATGAACGCAAATCGAATCGATTCCGAATTTGCGTTTTTTGCGTTCATTTGCG
>JAIZWN010000460.1 GCA_020443945.1 Candidatus Thiosymbion ectosymbiont of Robbea hypermnestra
CGCCCTGACCAAACCAGCAAGCGCCCTTCACAACAAAAAAATCCTGTTCATCCTGAACATCCTGTTAATCCTGTACGATTGGAAGACCGCACGAACCACGAAGAATGGCTCGACCTGTCAGCGGTGGTGCCGTAGCTTTGTTATCCTTGGCGATATGCACTGAATCCCGGAAACAACAAAGTTAGAACACTATCCAATCTGGAAACAAGCATCACGAAATGCTAACCGGCTGTTTTTCATGTGTTAAACGGCGGCAAGATCCAAGCGGTCCGCACAGCGGACCCTACAATCGATTCCGCGAGGGGGGCAAACAGCGGTAATCGTTTGCACTCCCGAAGCCATGCAGGGTTTTGGCAGATCAGGGTGAAATGGGGTACCGAGTATGCTGTCCACCCGCCAACGCATCCTGGCCCTGGCCATGGCGTCGGTCGGGGCGTTCGCCTGGTGGCTGTATCGGGGCGAGGAGGTCCCGGGTCCGCAGGAGGGGGCGCGGGAGCGTCGTCCCGACTATCGGGTCGATCATCTTCGGGTTATCACGATGGACGAGTCCGGGGTGCCACGCAGGTATCTGACCACCACCGAGCTGCGCCATTACGCGGATGACAACAGCAAGGAGCTCCAGGCCCCGGAGGTGATCCTGTGCGTGAAGAGGGGCCCGCCCTGGCGGATCCGTTCCGAGACGGCCTGGATCTCGGGGGATAATCATCTGATCCGTATGGAGGGTGAGGTGTATGTCGACCGCGTGGCGGGGCCGACCAGCTCGCCGGTACATATGAGGACCCATGATGTGCTTTTGAAGTGGAACGAAAACTACGCGCAGACGGAGCGCCTGGTGCGGATTACGAGCGAGGCCGACTGGGTAACCGCGAAAAACGGCGGCCGGATTTGGCTGGGGGAGTGGCTGCGGGTGAAGCTGGCAGGTCCCGTCCGCGGTGGGCTGCTGCTTCCCCGAGCCGAGCGGAAGGCCGTGCCTCGGGTACCGGGTGTCTGTCCGGGGCAATCGCAATGACCGCGCCGATTGTCCCCCGCGTCTTGACGGGCCCGGCGGTATTGAGCCTGGTGCTGCTGTTGCTGTGCGCGCCGCAGGGTCTCTCGGCCCTCGAGAAGAGCTCCGAACAGCCCTTTTATCTGGAGGCGGATGGCGCGGAATTTCTGGAGGCCGAGTCTCTGAGTATCTATACGGGCAATGTCCTCGTCCGGCAGGGGGGCCTGGAGCTGCGAGGCGATCGGGTCGAGGTCCGGCACGATCCCAAGCACAAACCCGTGTTCATCATCGCCATCGGCACCCCCGCGACTTACCGGCAGCAGGTGGAGGGGGAGGCAAAGCCCGTCGAGGCGACGGCCCGACGCATGGAGTATAACCGGGTGCGGGACGAGATTACCCTCATCGGTCAGGCCGTGCTGTCCCAGGGTGAGGATACCTTCCGCAGCGACCGGATCCTCTATGATCGGGGGCAGACCCGGGTCAAGGCGGGGACCCTCGCCGCGGGCAGGGAACGGGTCAAGATCACGATTTCCCCGTCGCCTCGATGACGACCCTGCAGGCGACCAATCTGGTCAAGAGTTACCGCCGCCGGGTGGTGCTGCAGGGCGTCAGCGTGTATGTGGACGCGGGCGAGGTGGTCGGCCTGCTCGGACCCAACGGCGCGGGTAAGACCACCTGTTTCTACCTGATCGTCGGCCTGATTCATGCCGACGAAGGCGCCATCCGGCTCCTGGATCATGAGATTACCCGGCTCCCGATGCACGCCCGCGCGCGCCGGGGCCTGAGCTATCTCGCCCAGGAGCCGTCGGTCTTCCGCAAGCTCACCGCCAGGGACAACCTGATGGCGGTGCTGCAGACGCGCGCGGATCTCGACCGGCAGGCGCGGAAGAACTGGGGGCTGGCGCTGCTGGAGGAGCTGGGTATCGCCCATGTGAGCGACTCTTTGGCCCTGAGCCTTTCGGGCGGCGAACGCCGGCGTCTGGAGATCGCGCGCGCCCTGGCGGTGGACCCGAAGGTTATGCTGCTCGACGAGCCCTTCGCCGGGGTGGATCCCATCGCCGTGAGGGATATCAAAAACATCGTCGCCCACTTGCGGGATCGCAATATCGGGGTCCTGATTACCGATCACAATGTCCGCGAGACCCTGGACATCTGTGACCGGGCCTACATCATCGGCGAGGGCCGGGTAATCGCCGAGGGCAAGCCGCGGGAGCTGCTGGAAAACGCGCAGGTACGGTCAGTTTACCTGGGTGAGCATTTCACCCTGTGAATGGGCTAGAATCGACTTGTGATGAAGCAGTCGATGCAGCTCCGATTCGGTCAGCAGCTGACCATGACCCCGCAGATGCAGCGGGCGATTCGTCTGTTGCAGCTGTCGATGCCGGATCTTCGGCAAGAGATCCAGGAGGCCCTGGATTCCAATCTGATGCTGGAGAATCTCGAGGAGGTGGAGCGGTTCGAGGGGTATGAGGACATCCGGTCGCCGTATGGGTCCCTGGGAACGGCGGAGCCCGCCGCCGCTGCGGAGCAGGAGGCGCGGCCCGAGGGCCTGTCGATCTCCGATGAGCTCCCGACCGACGCCGGCTGGACCGATCGTTACGACGGCTATCCGCCGCTCGGCAGGGGCAGCGCGGCGCCACAGGCCGACAGCTTCGACATCTCCGCCCGCCAGAGCCGGGCGCCGACGCTCCGGGATCACCTCGACTGGCAGCTCAATCTGAGCCGGCTGGATGAAACGAGCCTGGCGATTGCCGCCGCCATCGTCGATGCCATCGACGAGAACGGCTATTGCACCGCGACGCCCGAGGAGCTGCTGGAGACCTTCGACGGCGCGGGCCTGGCGCCGGAGGAAATCCAGGTCATGCTCCATCGGATCCAGTCCCTGGATCCACCGGGCGTAGGGGCGCGCGACCTGCGCGAGTGTCTGCTGCTCCAGCTGCGCCACATCCCGGAGGGGACTAAGGCGCGGGAGCAGGCCATCGCCGTCTGCGACCGGCACTTCGAGGCCCTGTCGCGAAACGATACGCAGCGGATCCGGCGGCGGCTGGGGCTTTCCGCCCACGACATGGCCGAGATCATCGCCCTGATCCGCTCCCTGAACCCACGGCCGGGGGCCGCGCTCGCGGGCGCCGAGCCGCAATACGTCACCCCGGATGTCATGGTGCGCAAGCGGGGAAAGGACTGGATTGTCGAGCTGAATCCCGAGATAACGCCTAAACTCAGAGTAAACCCGGAATACGCCAAGCTGGTCCGACGCGCCGACCGGAGCGACGACAATCTCCGCCTCAAGAGCCATCTGCAAGAGGCGCGCTGGTTCATCAACAGCCTGGCCAGCCGCAACGATACCCTGTGGAAAGTGGCCACGAAAATCGTGGAGCTGCAAGGAGGGTTTCTCGAATACGGCGAAGAGGCGATGAAGCCCATGGTGCTGCGCGACGTCGCCGAGGCGCTGGGATTGCACGAGTCCACCGTCTCCCGGGTAACCACGAGAAAATACATGTATACGCCGCGGGGCACCTTCGAGCTCAAGTACTTCTTTTCGAGCCATGTGGGCGCGGACCGCGGCGACGAACATTCCTCGACGGCGGTGCGCGCCCGGATCCGCAAGCTGGTAGTCGCCGAGAATCCGCGCCATCCGTTGAGTGACGACAAGATCGTGACCGTCCTGGCCGACCAAGGCATCCGGGTCGCGCGGCGGACCATCGCCAAGTATCGGGAGAGTATGGGGGTTCCCTCCTCGAGCCAGCGCAAACGCTTGGGCTGAGGAGGGCGTCGCACAAGCCCATCCACGGGCGGTAGTGGTAAATTTTCAAGCGATCAGGCGTCGACCCGAGTCACGTCGAACAGCACACAGGATTCACCCACTACCCCACGGGCTTTGGCGACACCCTCCACAGGGCAAGGGGCCGATGCTACCTTCGCAAACTTCGGGAGCAAGCTATGCAAATCAACCTGACGGGTCACCACATCGACATCACGGAGGCCCTCAGGGGCTATATCGACAATAAGTTCGAACGTCTGGCGCGGCACTTCGATCAGGTTCTCGACATCCGTGTCATCCTCAGCGTCGAGAAACTGAGCCAGAAGGCGGAGGCCACGCTACGCCTCAACGGCGCGAAGATCTTCGCGGACTCGGTCCACGAGGACATGTACGCGGCAATCGATGGACTCGTCGATAAGCTCGATCGTCAACTCCTGAAGCACAAGGGAAAAAAGACCGATCACCGGGGCGACGGCCTCAAGGCATTCGACCACGACCTGGTTTCAGCCGATTGAGCACGTAGGATGGGCAAAGCAAGCGCCCGGCAGGCTGGTAGGCCGTTCCGATCATGCCCCGGCGGTTTGTGAACCACGGTGTCTTATCGGATGCACGAAGCGAAGCGAGCCCATCAATTCACTGAGGTTGGCCACATCGGAACATACTCAACAGGAGGTCTTCAATGATCCCGTTTTTTCCATACTTGTTCCCGGGATGGAACCTTCAGGGACCCTCGAGTAGAGATGTCAGCCTGGATATGGGTCGCAGGACGCATCTGTTTTCTCCACAGTTCCACTTTGCCGGTGACCAGCAAATCGAAGAAGAGATTGTGGCGAATATCGCCAGCTATGGTCGGCAGCTCGGAATCCTGTCCGAGGTAGTGCTGGCGCTTGCCGAAGGGAAAAAGAGCGACAAGCTCGGGCAACTCAAAGACACAGTGGGCAAGATCGAGGGGGTCAAGGAAAAACACTCCGGTGATCTCGAACGGGAAATCGAGACTCGACTCGAGCAGCTGAAAGATAAGGACCAAGGAGCATTCGAGAAACTGATCGACAAACATCATAACTCCTGATCAACCGGGTCGAATGCCCGGAAAAGACCCTCGCGTGACCCGAAGCTCCAACCAGTGAGTCAAATTCATGCACCACCTTATGCCCCGCACGAAAAATTCACGCCTTCGCCTCGTCGGTCCGAGGCGAGGCCTTACCAACTATCGGGAGTGACCTTCGATGTTCCCGCCCCGACTCATCGTTGCCGACCGCATCGGCAGCCACCTGGAGCTGACCAGCAAAAAGCATCTCCTGGAGATCCTCGGATCCCTGCTCGCGAGCGCCGACCCGCGTTTAAGCCCGGGAGAAGTGTTCGACCGCTTGTGCGAGCGCGAACGCCTCGGCAGCACGGGGCTCGGTCAGGGCGTCGCTTTGCCCCACGCCCGCATGAAAGGGATCACCGAGGCCGTGGGCGCCTTCGTACAGCTCCGGGAAGGGATCGCCTTCGACACCATCGACAACGAACCGATCGACCTGGCCTTCGCCTTGCTGGTACCCGAATCGGCCAACGAAACCCACCTGCAGCTGATCGCGCAGTTGGCGGGCCGATTCAGCGACCCGCGGCTGCTTCGGGAGCTGCGTAACGCCGCCTCCGCGGAGCGGCTCCTCATACTCCTGGAGGACTGGGAGAATGCCTGTGAGGATCAATGATCCGGTCCGCACCCGCCAGCACGCAAATCCGCCGCGGTGATCTATCCGAGATGAGTACAAAAAAGCTGGTGATCGTCAGTGGGCTATCCGGGTCGGGCAAAAGCATCGCCCTGCACACCCTGGAAGACCTCGGCTACTACTGCATCGACAATCTTCCCGTATTCCTGCTCCAGGAGTTGGTGGAAGGACTGACGAACATCAGCGGCGAGGCCTTCGCCAAAACCGCCGTCGGCATCGATGCCCGGAACCAACCGCAACAGCTGGATGGACTGCCGAAGCTGCTGGAACGACTCTGCGACGGACTCTTCGAGTGCCGCGTCCTCTACCTGGAGGCCCGGACGGAAACCCTCATCAAACGCTTCAGCGAAACCCGACGCCGCCACCCCCTGACCGATCCCGAACGCCCCCTGGCCGAGGCCATCGAGATCGAACGCAAAATGCTCGAACCCATCCTGAGCGACTCCGACCTGCGCATCGACACCACCCACACCAACGTCCACCAGCTACGGGATCTGGTGTGCGAGCGTCTGCGTGACGATGCCCCGCACAGAGTCTCGCTGCTACTCCAGACCTTCGGCTTCAAGCATGGCATTCCCCATGACGTGGATTTCGTCTTCGACGTGCGCTGTCTGCCCAACCCCTACTGGCAACCGGAACTGCGCCCGCTGACCGGCCAGGATCCCGCGGTCGCCCGCTTTCTGGACAAGACCCCGGAAGTCGTCGAAATGCGCACCGACCTGATGCACTTCTTCGACCGCTGGATCTCCCGGTTCGAGGCGGACGGGCGCAGCTATCTGACCGTCGCCATCGGCTGTACCGGTGGCCGACATCGCTCCGTCTACATCGCCGAGCGACTCAAGGAACATTTCAAGACCGGTGGTCACAAAGTCATGGTCCGCCATCGGGAGCTATCGTGATTCACAAAGAGATCGAGATCATCAACAAACTCGGCTTGCACACCCGCGCCGCCGCCAAGCTCGTCGCCTGCGCCGGCGGCTTCTCCAGCCATATCCGGTTAGCGTGTAAGGGGCGGCAGGTAAGCGGCAAAAGCATCATGGAAGTCATGATGCTCGCCGCGACCCAGGGCACCGTCGTCGGACTGCTGATCGAAGGCGAAGACGAAGTCGCCGCCTGCGCCGCCCTGGAACGGCTCATCGCCGACCGCTTCGGAGAAGAAGAATGACCCTCTCCTGCGGCGGCCTCGGCGTTGCCACCGCGCGGGCAATTGCAATCGGCCCCGCCTTCCTGCTCGACCGTCGCCCGCCGGCGGTCACCCCCCGCAACCTGGCCCCGACCGAAATCACCGACGAGCTGCAACGGCTCGAAGACGCACTCGCGGCAGCGCGAGAGGCCCTGCGGGCCGTGCGCGACCAGATCCCCCCCACAACCCCCGTCAAGGTCACCGAATTCATCGACTCGCACCTACTCATGCTCGAAGACGCCGCCCTCGTCGACCCGGCGCGGGCACTGATCCGGGACCGCCTGTTCAGCGCCGAATGGGCATTAGAACACCATCGCATGAACCTGGTGCAGGCGTTCGAAGACATGGAAGACCCCTACCTGCGCAGCCGCCGCGACGACGTGGACCACGTAGTGCGCCACATCCTCGGCTTTCTGCTCGGCACCAGCAGCTCGGACCAGCCGGCAGACGGCGACCTGCGCGGATGCGTTGTCATCGCCCACACCATCTCCCCCGCGGACACAGTCATGCTCAGGCACCGGCAAGCCACCGCCTTCGTCACCGAATACGGCGGCCCCCTGTCCCACACCGCCATCCTGGCGCGCAGCCTCAACATCCCCTCCGTAGTAGGCGTGCACAAAGCCACCGACTACTTCCGCCAGGGCGAAACCGTCGTGGTCGACGGCGAGGCCGGCGTCGTGCTGGCGGATGCGGACGCAGACATCCTGGCACACTACCGGCGGCGCATGCAGGCGCGCGACCAACACCGGGCCCGCCTCCGGCGCCTGGCCGGAGAACCATCACTCAGCGCCGACGGCATCCCCGTAAACCTGCTGGGCAACCTCGAACTCCCGGAAGACGCAGTAACCACCCGCGCCAACGGGGCCGCCGGGATCGGCCTATATCGGACCGAATTCCTCTACATGAACCGGGACCGACCGCCAAACGAGAAAGAACACCTGGCGACCTACCTGGAAGTCATGCGCGGACTCCAGGGAACCCCGGTCACCATCCGCACCCTGGACCTGGGGGCCGACAAACAGACAGCCGACAACCCCGCCACCCGCCCGACCGTCTGCAACCCCGCGCTCGGTCTGCGCGGCGTCCGCCTCTGCCTCAAAGAATCCGACCTGTTCCGGCCCCAGCTACGCGCCATCCTCCGCGCCTCCGCGCAGGGCCCCGTCCGTCTCATGATCCCCATGCTATCGAGCCCGCGAGAAATCGACGAAGTCCTCACCCTCATCGAACAACTCCGTCAAGAACTTACCCGCGAAGGCGCCGCCTTCGATCCGGACATGCCGGTCGGCGGCATGATCGAAGTACCAGCGGCGGCCCTATACGCAACAGCATTCGCCCGCCGGCTGGACTTCCTCTCCATCGGCACCAACGACCTCATACAATACACCCTCGCCATCGACCGCACGGACGACACCGTCAGCTACCTCTACGAACCCCTGCACCCGGCGGTACTCCGCCTGATCCGAATGACAATCGAAGCCGGACAGACCCACGGCATCCCCGTATCCATGTGCGGCGAAATGGCGGGAAACCCCCGCTACGTACCCCTACTGCTGGGGCTCGGCCTGCGCGAGCTCAGCATGCAACCGGACTCATTACTGGAAATCAAAGAACTCGTGCGCGGCGCCCACATCACCCACCTCGAGCGCGCAACCCAAAAACTACTCGCCCGGATAGACGACCAAGACCCGGAAGCACTCGCCGACGCCATCAAGCGCCTCGGCTCCTGACCCCGTTCCCAGGGTCACGGATCAAGACCTGACCCCGTTCCCTGATCCAGACGACTAGTGCCCCGTTTCAGTTTCTATTTCAGGTAGCTCCCGTAGGATGGGCAGTGAGCGAAGCGAACCGCATCGACTGCGTATGGGTTCACTGATGCGGTTCGTTTCACTCACCGCATCCTACGCGAGTTACCCGCAATCTAAAGGGAAACGAGATACTAGCTGAATTGCAACAATAAGTGTGAGGTAAAGTACAAGATGGCCGAGAATGAAACACCCATCCAGATCCAAGACCGCGAGACGGTGCTTGATTCCGATTCCGCCATCGTTTGGCGCTACGGCAAACGACCTGATTACTCTAAGACCGACCGTACTTTACGAGCACAGGCCAGAAACAATCATCCTAAAGGTTCACTGGAAGACGTGGTACAGAACTTGGTACGTACTTTTGAGGTGGAGGCTACCTATAAATTAAAACCCGAGCAGTGGACGTCTATTGTCTTGGATGAGTTTAGGATGGTTACTAACAACTGTGAGGAATACACGGCTGAAGACATTGTTGCGCATGGCACTTACAATTTGTTTTTGGGCGAATCGGAGGTTTACAGTTCCAAGGCTGAGACTTTTGAATCTTCCAACGAACTATTCAAATCCACTTTTCCAACCGGTTTTATCTGGGAAGTCGAAGAGGTTTACAGTGGACCACCCAAGGTCGTTTTTAAGTGGCGTCACTGGGGTAAGTTCGAGGGTCCGTTCAAGGGGCATCAACCGACTGAGAAGATTGTCGAGATCACGGGCATCAGTATTGCTGATGTAACGGAGGATTTGAAAATCCGCCGGGTTGAACATTTCTTCGATACCCGAAACTTCCTGGGGGATTTAACCTCCGGTGATAAGTGTCCCTTTGTCGGTGGTACTAAAACGTCTGAGCAGATCACTGACTAAAATATAAGAGGAGGAGAGATTTTGTGTCAAAATATAAGATGAATTACTTTTCCGATGAGGATGTATTACATGTCCTTATTGATGAAGGGCGCGAAGCGGAATGCCGGGAATTAGCCCCTAATATCACAGCCGAGTTGAATGAAGGAGGGGAGGTGATGGGAATTGAAATATTAAAGGCTAGTGAATTTATAATACAAAATATAGTTCTTGAATATCCGGGTTTAGCCGGCTTAAAAGCTGTTTGTTGATTTGACATCCCCGACAGTCTGGCTCCGGCGAGTACATCCGCGCGCAAATACTGGAAATACGAAGGTGAACAGATTGGTCTTGGATTGTGGATGTTGGATGGGGTAAAGTGCTGGAAATGACAAGATCCACATCACCGGGTCGCCCCCAGGCGGGCAAGACGATGGATACCGAGCGACTGGACCGGGTCGTCGCCGACGCCCGCCGGGCTCGGGATGAGCGTGAGCAGGGCTATCGGGAGCAGGCGCT
This sequence comes from Candidatus Thiosymbion ectosymbiont of Robbea hypermnestra, assembly GCA_020443945.1. Classification (GTDB taxonomy): domain Bacteria; phylum Pseudomonadota; class Gammaproteobacteria; order Chromatiales; family Chromatiaceae; genus Thiosymbion; species Thiosymbion ectosymbiont_B. Next base: position 9,803 of record JAIZWN010000460.1, read on the forward strand.
CAAGCTCTATCCCTGGGTCTGTGGTCGTTGCGGCCGTGCCTTCGACCATACGAATCTGCGCGAGTTGACCGTCCACCACCGGGATCACAATCACGATCACAATCCGTCTGACGGTAGCAATTGGGAGCTGCTGTGTCTGTACTGCCACGACAATGAGCATCAACGCTACGAGGAGCATATCGCCGCCGGCAGGCGTGCCGAACAGGAATCGGATAACCGAGCCACCCATCGGCCATTCGGGGACCTGGAGGCCTTGTTGAAAGACAAGAAATGACTATTCTCACCGGCCACGGGATTATTGTGATCGGAAGGAAGGTTGAGTGCCGATGTGGGCGATATGGAGCATCCGCCGTACTGGCGTAGCGATGCCGTTTCGCTACCGTGCGGTGGTTGAGGCCGTAGGTTTTGGCCGATTCCCGGTTGCTTGCCGAGGAGGAAGCGGCTTGCGATTCCCGGCGAATCGCTGTCGGCGATGATTCCACCTGAACCTTGCCCGTTCCCCGCGGGTGTAGACGAGGCGGGACGCGGTCCCCTGGCGGGACCCGTGACGGCGGCGGCCGTTATCCTGGACCCGGCGCGGCCGGTTTCCGGTCTTGCCGATTCCAAGCGCCTTACGCCGAGTCAGCGCGAGGCGCTCGATCAGGAGATTCGGGAGCGGGCCTTGGCCTTTGCCGTTGCCTGGGCCACGGTCGAAGAGATCGACCGCATCAATATCCTGCAGGCCTCCCTGCTGGCCATGCAACGCGCGGTGGAGAACCTGGGTGTCACCCCCCAATGTGCCTTGGTGGATGGCAACCGCCGCCCCCGGCTTGCCTGCCCGGTGGAGACGGTGGTGAAGGGCGATGCCACCGTTCCCGTCATCAGCGCCGCCTCCATCCTGGCCAAAGTCGCCCGAGACCGCGAGATGCGGATGCTGGACGACAAATTCCCCGGCTATGGCTTCGCCCGCCACAAGGGTTACCCGACCCGGGCCCATCTGGCCGCGCTGCACGAACTCGGACCCTGCGCGCTGCATCGGCGCTCCTTCCGGCCGGTGCGGGAGCTGCTGCGCTGAGCTTGCGCCGTAATCCGTCTCCCCCGGTCTCGCCGCCTCCCCCCCTTTTGATTGACAGCTACTCCATTGGAGTATAGTCTTACTTTGTGATCACCGTTGCCGAGACCGGGCCCTTTCAACGGAAGGTGGCGAAACTCCTTTCCCGCGAGGAAAGGGAGGGTCTGATCGCTTATCTCATCTCGCGGAACATCCGGACGCCGGCGTACTCATGGAAGGCACGGGCGGCGTACGGAAATTGAGATGGGGACGTAGTGGTAGGGGAAGGAGCGGCGGTGTAAGGGTGGTTTATTGTTCCAATACGTTAGTAAAAACTATGCACTTTAGTGCAAGACTTTTAGTCTACTCTCATTCATGAGGTC
>JAIZWN010000461.1 GCA_020443945.1 Candidatus Thiosymbion ectosymbiont of Robbea hypermnestra
CGTACAGGATTAACAGGATGTTCAGGATGAACAGGATTTTTTTGTTGTGAAGGGCGCTTGCTGGTTTGGTCAGGGCGCGAGCGGGCGTAGAACATTCAGCAACGACAAAAATCCTGTCAATCCTGTGTAATCCTGTAAATCCTGTCCGATTGGGGGTTTGCGACGCAGCTCGAGTTGAGCACTCGTGGTCTTAAGGCAAAGCCTCGCTAGGATTCGACACCCGCCGGTGCGGGCGTCCAGGTTCGGGAGGGCAATTCCCATGTCCAGCGCTCGAAATCCCGGCATCCAATCCCCTGTCGCCAAGGTCCGTTCCGCGCCACGCTACCGCCTCGCCCCCCCTCGTCCTGTCGGTGGCGGCAATCGTCGCTTTGCTCACGGCCCCCATCCTCGACGCCAATCCCACCGGCGGTCAGGTGAAGGGGGGCAGCGCCACAATCACAACGGCAGGGAACCAGCTAACCATCGAGCAAGACACCGAGAGAGTCATCATCGAGTGGCGGAACTTCGACATCCCAGAAGACGAGATCACCCGCTTTGTGCAACCCGACAAGGATGCCATTGCCCTCAATCGCGTCGTGACCGAAAGGTCGTCGCGGATCGACGGACGTCTGGAGGCCAACGGGAATGTGTGGCTGATCAATCGGAACGGCGTCACCATCAGGCCTAAGGGTGAGGTTCATACCCACAGGTTTCTGGCCACGACGGCGGATATCGGTAACGAAGACTTCATGCGCGGAAACTACCGCTTCGGTAGCTCGAACCGCAAACCCAATGCCAAGAATGCCAAGGTCGTCAACGAAGGAGAAATCTCCCTCGGCGAACGCGGTCTCGGCGCTCTGGTCGCCCCCCACGCCCGCAACGACGGTGTCATTCAAGGCAAGCTGGCGACCGTCGTCATCGCCGGGGCCAAAACCTCCACGGTCGATTTTTACGGCGACGGTCTGATCAACTTCGCGGCCGGTCCGGTACCGGTAACCCAGCGACCACCAGGAGTGGACGCCCTGGCCGAAAACAACGGGAGGATCCTGGTCGGCGGCGGACGGGTACTGATTACCGCGAATGCCGCCGAGGGAATCGTCGACCATGCGATCAAGGTCGACGGCGAGATCCAGGCACGTAGCGTCTCCCGCCAGGGCGGCGAGATCATCCTCGACGGTGGCGGTCATGGAGCCGTGGCCGTAACCGGCACCCTGGATGCCTCATCGATACTCGGCCAAGGCGGCCAGATCGACGTGCGCGGCCACCGGACCCTGCTCGGGCCCAAGGCCCTGGTACAGGCCAGCGGCGGTTCGGGTGGGGGCGACATCCGCATCGGTGGCGATCGAGGCGGACAAGGCCCCGGCCGCAACGCGGACGCCGTCGTGCTGGCCGCCGAGGCCCGAATCATCGCCGACGCCACCCTCATCGGCGACGGCGGCAGCATCGTCATCTACGGCCAGCAAAGCGCCGAGATCGCCGGCGCCCTGACGGCGCGGGGCGGACCGCAAGGCGGCAACGGCGGCCTTATCGAGACCTCCGCCGCCAAGACCCTGACAATCGCGCAAGCTACCCGGATCGACGCCTCCGCGCCCGCCGGTAAGCCGGGGACTTGGCTGATCGACCCACGGAACATCACCATCGATACCGACCTCGCGGGTATGATCGAGACACGATTGGAGATCGGGATCAACGTGACGATAAGTACGGACCCGGGGATTCCGACGAGTCCCGGCTCGCTGGCCGGCCAAGGTGAGCAACCGGATACGACTGCCGGCGACATCACCGTCGAAGCGAGCATCCGCCCTGATCTGACCACGGACTCCGGAAGTCAGCGGGTCACCTTGACCCTCGCGGCGGACAACGATGTCGGGATCGAGAGCGGAGTCACCATCGGACCGGCGAATGCCGACGACGGGGACTCCATGGAGGTCACGGTCACCGCCGGACGCAACATCACGAACAACGGCGCCATCGACGTTTCGGCAGGCGCCGGGGGGGACGTCGAGCTCACGGCCGTGAGCAACGTCGGACTGGGCCGTATCGATGCCGGTGCCGGCGATATCACCATCACCGCCAGGAGCGGTGCGATCACGGACAACACCGCGGCGGAAAGCGAAAACCTAGTGCCTCGTTTCACCTTATTTTTCACCCTCAGAGCCCTCCCAACCGCGCCCAGGCGAGAGGAGAGTACCGAGCGAGAGAGCACAACGCTACGCCTGGCCTTGGCGCGGTTGGGGGGCTCCCTTCGGACGCGACTAAAGCTGCCATCCGCTTCGTTGCGCGAGCTTGCAATAGG
>JAIZWN010000462.1 GCA_020443945.1 Candidatus Thiosymbion ectosymbiont of Robbea hypermnestra
GCCGGCGCGGACTGGCTCGGGGGCCGCGAGGAGACGCCGGAGTGGAACTTCGTCTGGCGGTTCCTGCTGGGGCACCGCGAGGAGCTGCCGGAAGGGATCGACGCCGCGGCCCTCTACCGAACCGGCGCGGCTTGGCTCGCGGGCCGCGAGGAGACGCCGCAGTGGGCCTTTGTCTGGCAGTTCTTGCTGGGACACCGCGACGAATGGCCGGACGGGATCGAGGCCAGGGCCTTGTACCGCGTCGGCGCGGACTGGCTCGCGGGCCGTGAGGAGACGCCGCAGTGGAGTCACGTCTGGCAATTTCTGTTGGAACACCGCGACGAATGGCCGGACGGGATCGACGCCGCGGCCTTGTACCGCGCCGGCGCGGACTGGCTCGGGGACCGCGAGAAGACGCCGCAGTGGGCCTTTGTCTGGCAGTTCTTGCTGGGGCACCGCGAGGAACTGCCGGAAGGGATCGACGCCGCGGCCCTCTACCGCACCGGCGCGGATTGGCTCGCGGGCCGCGAGGAGACGCCGGAGTGGAATTTCGTCTGGCGGTTCTTGCTGGGACACCGCGACGAATGGCCGGAGGGGATCGACGCCGCGGCCCTCTACCGAACCGGCGCGGATTGGCTCGCGGGCCGCGAGGACACGCCGGACTGGAGTCACGTCTGGCGGTTCCTGTTGGAACACCGTGACGAATGGCCGGAAGGGATCGAGGCCGGGGCCCTCTACCGAACCGGCGCGGACTGGCTCGCGGGCCGCGAGGAGACGCCGGAGTGGTCTTTCGTCTGGCAGTTCCTCTTGGAACACCACGCGGAATGGCCGCCAGGGATTGACGCCGCGGCCCTCTACCGAACCGGCGCGGACTGGCTCGCGGGCCGCGAGGAGACGCCGCAGTGGAGTTACGTCTGGCAGTTCCTCTTGGAACACCGCGATGAATGGCCGGACGGGATCGACGCCGCGGCCTTGTACCGCGCCGGCGCGGACTGGCTCGGGGGCCGCGAGGACACGCCGGACTGGTCTTTCGTTTGGCAGTTCCTCTTGGAACACCGCGACGAATTGCCCGAGGAGATTGATGCCGAGGCATTGTACCCGGCCGGGGCGGACTGGATCCGAGCAAACCGGAATCAACCCCAGTCACCCATTCTTGCTGAGAAGCTGTTAATGGCAGCAAACCCCGAAGCGGCTTGGGCCGATGAACTGGCCGGCTATTTGGCCGATTGGCTGACGACACATGCAAACCAGCCGATAGCCGGCAAGATGCTCCATGTCATGCTCAAAAGCGGTATCGCCGCGGGTTCTGAGCAACCACCGCCGGTACCGAGCCCAGGGTGGAGACAGCTCGCCAACGCCCTGCGGGAACTGACCACGGCCCCGCGTGCATTTATCACGGATCACGCCGTTGGTGACATCGTGACCGGCAAGATCGCCGCCCGTGCCAAAAAGGGCTACCTGGTCCATCTGGACGATGCGGGTCGAGTCGCCGCCTTTCTGCCCGGCTCCAAACTGGGCCTGACCCGACCCACGGATTGGGACGCCCCCGTGGGCAGGCGTTACGACCTGGAGATCATCAAGATCGACCCCGAATCCCTGTCCATTGTGGTCTCCCGTCGCGCGATATTGGAACGGGAACGGCGGGCCGCGGGGGACGATCCCATCGCCGCTCTCGATAAGGGGCAGGTCATCGAGGGGACCATCGCCAACATCCGCGACTTCGGGCTGTTCGTGGACATCGGCGGCATTAACGGACTGCTGCATCGCTCCCGGCTCGCGGACCCGCCGCGGGGTGATCTCGCGCGCAGCTACAGCAGAGGTCAAAGGATTCGGGTCCGGGTCATCGAGGTCGATGCCGAGCGCAACTGGATCTCCCTGGCGCAGCATCTCGGGGAGGCGGAGCGGCAGGCGCGCGAGGAGGCGAAGCAACGCCTGCTCGACTCATTCCGCGTCGGTCAGGTATTAGACGGCATCATTGTCAACATCGTCGACTACGGCCTCTTCGTGGACCTGGGTGGTATGGACGGGCTGCTCCATCGTTCCAAGCTCAATGATCCCTCGGCGGGGGACCTCCGCCGGCGTTTCCGGACGGGCGCACAAATCCGGGTCGCGATCATCAAGGTCAACCGTGCGCGAGAACGCATCGGTTTGGCCGAACACCCCCCGACGAACACCTCGGGGTAGTGGTAGAGTGTTGAGTGGTGATGGGCTGCCCAGCGGCCCAATCATGGCTCAGAGCCCTCGGCTTTTGCCA
>JAIZWN010000463.1 GCA_020443945.1 Candidatus Thiosymbion ectosymbiont of Robbea hypermnestra
CCGCTCTCACCCCGGCAGGCCGCTCCGGTGCTCGCGCTGATGGCTTCCCGGCGCGTGCTGGCTTCGGCTTCTCTGGCCGCTTGGCCACCTGCGAGTTGTGTTTCGAGGCCGTTCTCGGTTCAACCTGTGACGGCTTACGGCTCACCGCTTCGCTGTCCGCGCCTTCCGGCGCTTCGCTCAGGTCCCTTCCTGAACCGGTCTCGCTCCCCACGCTTGGTTACCTCCACGTGACAGACCGCAGCTACCTGTCTATCAGCAATTTACATGGCAATCACCTTTCAGATTGCTAGACTGACCAAGCTTTGCCTGGCGCACCAGAGGACACAGAGAATTGGCCGATTCTTTTCTCTGTAGTTAGAAATGACCTTTGGACACCTTCCCAAGTGAAATGTGCTCACCCTACCAATCTGTGCCTGCGAAGCCGGCGGGACGCCGGCGGTCCCAGGGGGGAGTGGCTCCCGGCGTCGCTTCTGCCACTGCCCCATCATTATTGTTATCCGCAGATTACGCGGATTGTCACGGATTACATCGTTTTCAATCCGTGGAAATCGGCGTAATCTGCGGATGAAAAAAGACCCTTTGTCGAAAAACCTGGAAAGGTCGCACGCGGCATGAGCATCGACTATGACCAAGACTTTTTCGCCTGGTCCCAGGAGCAGGCGCGGCTGCTGCGCTCGAGGCATTTCTCCCGGCTCGACATCGGACACTTGACAGAGGAGATCGAGGATTTGGGAAAACGGGAACGGCGAGCCCTGGAAAGCCGTTTGGCGGTGCTGATGGGACACCTGCTCAAATGGCGCTACCAGCCCGATTATCCAAACCGGAAATCCTGGCGGGCGACCATCAATACCCAACGCCGTAGCGTTGCCAAACTTTTAGACGAGAATCCCAGCTTCCGAGCCGAGCTCGGGAAAGTCATTGCCGAGGCCTATCCCGATGCCCTCGATCTGGCGGTCGCCGAAACCCCCTTCGACTACGACGCCTTCCCGGAATCATGCCCTTGGGATCAAGCGCAAATCCTGAAGGACTATTGGCCGGTGGTGTCTTAGATTTGTGGTTTCCGGGATTTGGCGTAGAGACCTTCCCTCTCCATCATGGTTGTCCGCAGGTTACGCCGATTTTCACGGATTACCGCATTTTTTCATGGCGAGAATCTGCGTAATCCGCGGATTCAAGCATCACAGATCACAAAACTACAACACTACCACCCGGCGGATTTCCTATTTAAACGGTGGAAATCTGTGTAATCTGCGGATAAAGAAAGGTCTTTACTCCATCTGAAAGCCCATGACCGACCCGCAAAACAACAGTGATGCCTACGACAGCCCCTGGAAAGACGTGCTCGAGCACGCCTTCCCCGAATTCATGGCCTTCTATTTCCCCCAGGCATATGCTCAAATCGACTGGGCATGCGGCCATGAGTTCAGGAACACCGAGCTGCGTCAGGTGGTGCGCGACGCCGCGCTGGGCAAACGCTTTGCCGATGCCTTGGTGCAAGTCACCCTCGAGGGTGGCGGGCAACAGTGGCTTTACATCCACATCGAGGTCCAGGGCCAGCGCGACAGCGACTTCGCCCGGCGCATGTTTACCTACAACTACCGGCTCTTCGACCGTTATGCCCGCCCCATCGCCAGCCTCGCCGTGCTGGCCGATGAGGATGCAGGGTGGCGACCCGATCACTATGGCTTCGAGGTCCTGGGTTGTCGCCACGCCCTCGAGTTCCCCATCGTCAAGCTCATCGACTATGCGGACCGCGCAGCATTACTTGCAACGAACCCCAACCCCTTCGCCCTGGTTACCGCCGCGCATCTGCATACCCGCCGGACCAAAAGCGATCCACAGGCCCGC
>JAIZWN010000464.1 GCA_020443945.1 Candidatus Thiosymbion ectosymbiont of Robbea hypermnestra
CCGCTCTCACCCCGGCAGGCCGCTCCGGTGCTCGCGCTGATGGCTTCCCGGCGCGTGCTGGCTTCGGCTTCTCTGGCAGCTTGGCCACCTGCGAGTTGTGTTTCGAGGCCGTTCTCGGTTCAACCTATGACGGCTTACGGCTCACCGCTTCGCTGTCCGCGTCTTCCGACGCTTCGCTCAGGACCTTTCCCTTAACATGGTACTTACCTGAACCGGTCTCGCTCCCCACGCTTCGTTACCTCCACGTGACAGACCGCAGCTACATGTCTCATCAGCAAT
>JAIZWN010000465.1 GCA_020443945.1 Candidatus Thiosymbion ectosymbiont of Robbea hypermnestra
TCACCATCATGGTTGTCCGCAGATTACGCCGATTTTCACGGATTACCGCATTTTTTCATCGGCGAGAATCGGCGTAATCCGCGGATTCAAAATCGGGGATAGGGCAAGAGTGAAATGGGGTACTACAACACTACCGCACGTCCTTCCCGGAGGCGCCGCCGGAATTATCGGGCGCCGCCGCCGGAGATTCGTCTCAGTACCCGATCGAGCCCCCGGGAGGACAGCACCCGACGCAAGCCGCTGAGAAGGTAGGTCGGGACGGTGACATAGTAGCGGGGTTTGGGCCGTCGGCTCTCCAGGGCATGGATCAGCTTTGCGAGCACCGCCTGGGGGGGCAGGGTAAAGGGCTGCACCGGTCCTTGCGCGAGCAGGCGTTTTTCCATGGCGCGATATTGCGCCCGATGCGGACTGCGCTTGTGGTCGATATGGGCGCGGAATTTCTCATAGCTGGTGGCGCGAAACCGGCTCTCGATGGGGCCAGGCTCGATCAGGGAGACCTGGACGCCGCTGCCGGCGAGCTCCAGGCGCAAGGTGTCCGTCAACCCCTCCAGGGCGAATTTGGCGGCCACGTAGGCGCCTCGATAGGCCAGGGCCGTCAGTCCGAGGACGGAGCTGATCTGGACGATGCGCCCGTAGCCTTGTCGGCGCATGACGGGCAGGCACAGGCAGGTGAGCTCATGGCCGCCGAGCAGATTGGTTTCCAGTTGGGCGCGCAGCACCGCGCGGGACAGGTCCTCCACGGCGCCCACTTGCCCGTAGGCGCCATTGTTGAGCAGGGCGTAGAGCTTGCCGTCGGTCCGGGACAGGACCTGGTCCACCGCCTCCCGGATCGTGGCCGAGTCGTCCAGGTCCAGGCGCAGTGCCTCCAGGCCCTCGCCGGACAACCGCTCTACATCCGCCGGTTTCCGGGCCGAGGCGAAGACCCGGTAGCCCCGTTCCCGCAGGCCATGGGCGCAGACGTAGCCGATGCCGCTGGAGCAGCCGGTGATCAGGATGGTGCGCGCTTCTTCGGTTGCCATGGGGTTACTCCCGGCTCGGTGAAGGGACGAGTATGCCGATGAGGCACTACCGGAATTTGGTAGGGGTAAATTTTCAAGTGATCAAGATTATTTTTTGTGGGTTCTGAACGTTCGCCGCACGGTGACACGGTGTCCAAAATTGACCCCTAGTCCGCTGTC
>JAIZWN010000466.1 GCA_020443945.1 Candidatus Thiosymbion ectosymbiont of Robbea hypermnestra
TTACGCCGATTCTCGCCGATGAAAAAATGCGGTAATCCGTGAAAATCGGCGTAATCTGCGGACAACCATGATGGTGAAGGAAGGTCTCTACGCCAAATCCCGGAAACCACAAATCTTAAGACACCACCCGACCGTCCTCCGTGATGGTGGGAGACAATCGGTGAGCCGGGCCATCAGGCCCTTATGGAATTTTCGTCGGGCAGAAAAAGAGACGCCAGCCCAAGGCTGGCGTCGGGCCGGGGATACTATCCCCGGTGGGGTTGATATTTGCATCCTAGTTCGGCATCGTGGGCCTGTCAACCACTTAAGGTCCCCCTAATCATCAGAGGTACCCGATTATGAACCGGGTCATCAGCTATATCGACGGCTTCAACCTTTACTTTGGCCTCAGGGCGAAGGGTTGGCGCAAGTATTACTGGCTGGACCCGGCTGCCGTAACCAAGGCGTTTCTAAAACCTTACCAGCAGTTTCGACATTGCCACTATTTTACCGCCCGAATCCATACCAATGCCAACGGCCAGAATCTCAAGCGACAAACTCTATGGTTGGATGCTCTGGCTACTCGTGCGGATATCACCTCCCATTTCGGCTACTATCTGCCGAAACAGCGGCAATGCAAAGGTTGTGGTACCACCTGGATCAGCTATGAAGAAAAAATGACCGACGTAAACATTGCGGCCCAACTGTTGGTGGATGCCTATGAGGATCGCTACGACACGGCCATTATCGTATCCGGCGACAGCGATCTCACAACGCCTGTTAAAAAAGTCAGAGAACACTTTGAGGATAAACGCCTGATCGTCGCCTTCCCACCGGCGCGACGCTCATCCGATCTGACCAAAGCCGCGCATGGTCACTTTGTGATCGGGGTAGACAAGCTCCGCAAGAACCTATTGCCGGATGAAATCACCACTTCATCCGGATATATGATCAAGCGTCCAAGCGAATGGTATTGAGGAGCCCAGACGGTTATCGTTGTTCCAGGCGGCTGTGTGGCCTCTCTGGAACCGTAGGGGGCAGGCTGTGCCCACCATTGGTTTTTGCCCCCTCGTTTGGTGGGCACAGCTTACCTTACCAGGGAGTGTGCCCGATGCAGTTATCTCCTTGATCCAATACATGTTTAGGTGGTGTCTTAGATTTGTGGTTTCCGGGATTTGGCGTAGAGACCTCCCCTCACCATCATGGTTGTCCGCGGATTCAAGCATCACAGATCACAAAACTACAACACTACCC
>JAIZWN010000467.1 GCA_020443945.1 Candidatus Thiosymbion ectosymbiont of Robbea hypermnestra
TATTCCCTGCGCGCCGTGCCTTGCCTTGGCGCGTTTGGGAGGGCTCTGAGAATGCAAAATCAGGTGCAACAGGGTACTAGTGCCAGACCGCGACCGGGCAAGGTGAGAACCCGCAGACGATGAAAGCCAACTTCAGGATTGCCTACTGCGCGCTCGTGTTGGCGGCCATGGTGCTCGCGGGCTGTGGGCTGATGCCCGCGGCTTCCAGTTTCGAGAGTAATCTCCGGATACTCCACGACTGGGAAGCCAAAAAGCGGCGGCTCTCGGAGGAAGAGGTCACCGCCCTCAACCAATTCATGGTCGGCCTGCTCCAAAGTGGCAAGTACGCCCAGGCGGAGAGTTTCGGCCATAAGATGCTGACCCTGAGCCGGCGGGATTTCGGCCGGGAGCATCCGGGAATGCTCAGCGCGCTGAACAATGTCGCCGTGCTCTATTACATGCAGAGCCGTTATAACCATGCCGAGCTGTTTTTCGCGCGGGTCCTCAAGGTCCGTGAGCGGGTGTTGGGCAAGGACCATCCCGACACCCTTCTCAGCATCAACAATCTGGCCGAGCTCTATCGCTCACAAGGTCGCTACGGTAAGGCCGAGCCGCTCTTGGTGAAGGCCGTCAAGGTCAGAGATCGGGTGCTGGGCAGACACCACCCCGATACCCTGCTCAGCGTCACTAACCTGGTCGATTTCTATCGGTCACAGGGTCGTTATGGTGAGGCCGAGCCCTTCATGGCGTGGATTGTCGAGGCCAAGGAGCGGATCCTGGGCGACAGCCATCCCGATACCCTCCTGAGCATCGAGGAGCTCATCAAGCTTTATCGCGCGCAAGGTCACTACGATAAGATCGAGCCGCTGCTGGTGAAGACCATCGAGGCCAAAGAGCGGATCCTGGGTAAAAGCCATCCCGATACCCTCCTCGATATCGACAACCTCGCCGCGCTCTATGAGACGCAAGGCCACTATGACAAGATGGAGCCGCTGTACCTGCGTGTCCTCGCGGCCCGTGAGCGGACGCTGGGCAAGCGGCATCCCGACACCCTCCTCAGCGCCAACAACCTGGCCGTGCTGTATTATATGCAGGGCCGTTACGACAAGGCCGAGCCGCTGTATCTGCGTGTCCTCAAGGGCAACGAGCGGACGCTGGGCAAGAACCACCCCCATACCCTGGGCAGCGCCAATAATCTGGCCGTGCTCTATCAATCCCAAGGCCGTCATAAGGAGGCCGAGCGGCTCATGACGCGCACCCCCCGGGCCAAGAAAAAGAAGAAGAAGCGGAACTCGGACTGAGCGGCGGTCGGTCGTGGCTGGCGGTCACCGAGTCACTCGATGCTCGCGCAGTCCGAGCACGTCCTGCATGTCATAGAGCCCTGGTTCCCGGTCGGCGATCCAACGCGCCGCGCGTACCGCCCCGGTGGCAAAGGTCATGCGGCTGGAGGCCTTGTGGGCGATCTCCACCCGCTCCCCCTCGCCGGCGAACCACACCGTATGCTCACCGACCACGTCGCCGGCGCGAATGGTCTCGAAGCCGATGGTCTCGCGCCGCCGTTCCCCGGTCTGTCCCTCACGGCCATAGAGGGCGACCCGTTCCAGGTCCCGGCCCAGGGCCTGGGCTATGACCTCGCCCATGCGGAGCGCGGTCCCGGAGGGGGCATCCAGCTTGTGGCGGTGGTGGGCCTCGATGATCTCGATATCGACCGTGTCCCCGAGCACCCGGGCGGCCACGTCCAGCAGCTTCAGGCACAGGTTGACGCCGACGCTCATGTTGGGGGCAAAGACAATGCCGATCCCGGTCCCCGCCTCGGCAATGGCGACACGCTGAGCGGGGGTAAAGCCCGTGGTCCCGATGACCATCCGCTTCTCGGCGCGACGGCAGAGCTCGAGATGGCGCAGGCTGGCGGTGGGGGTCGTGAAGTCGATGAGCACCTCGAAGTCCGCCAGCACGGGCTCCGGGTCCGGGCATACCGCGATGCCGAGGCGCCCCACCCCGGCCAGCTCGCCGGCATCCGTCCCCAGCAGGCTGCTGGTGGGCTGCTCGGTAGCGACGCCGAGGGTCAGGCCCTCGGCCTGGGTAACCGCCTGGATCAGGGCGCGGCCCATCCGCCCCCCGGCCCCGGCGACCGCAATTCCGATTTCCGTCATGGCTTTCTCCTCTGGTCAATAGGTAGGCGCCTTGTCGGAACACCCCCGCAAGGCCGCGACTGTTTGTTCTTCGGTGTGCTGAAAAGCCGTCAATTTGCGCAGAGGGCTGTAGTCCTCGATCAGCTTCCCGAGCCGTATGGCCTGTTGGCCTGGGTTGAATTTCTTGCGCCCGCGTCCCTTGAGCTCGCTGGCCTTGAGCAGCAGTTCGTAAAGCATCTGCTTGGGGTCTGGGATCCGCTCCAGCCTGTCGATGGCCGGCATAGCAAGGTCCACCCGGCCATGGGGATTTCCGGCGGCACGCCGCAGAGCCGGCTCATCGATCAGGAACCAGGTCTCCTGCATACGGACCGGAACCACCGGCACCGGTGGGTCCGACAGTTCGGTGACGGCGGCCCGGATCTCGGCAACCCGTTGCTCCAGGGGCACAGCCTCCGCGTCCCGATGGACGAACAGCAGGTCGCAGGGATAAAGCTCCAATGCCGCATCGATGCGGCCACGCAGATTCTTCGGCGGTTTCTGCAAACGCCTCAGGTCGGCCCAGGTCCCGGTAACCGCGGCCTTGCAGTGCTGTCGGAGCATCCATTCAAGCGGGTAGATCAGGATGGCGTCCGAGCTGCCGTCCGTGAGCAGTGTGAACTCAAGTCGATCCATGGTCGCCATCAAAACAGCCTTAGCTGAACCAGGCCTTCATGATCCATCACACGCCGGTCGGCCCCCTTACGCTTCGGGTTCCCCTTCTCGGCAACCGGTTGCAGAAACGAGAGCGCCTGGCCCTTGGCGATGACGGCCATCTTTGCCGTCTCCGTGCGCCAGGTTCCGGATAGACCGCGGAAGGAGACCCCTTTTATCACACTGCCCTCGACCACTTGTTGTTCCGACACCGCGAATATCAGGGTATCGTCCGGGACCTGGCCGACCACCACCGGGGAATGGGTGTTGATGATAACCTGGCGCAGGGGGTTGTCGTCGTCGATGGATAGCTCCGGGTCCACGACGATGTCCCGGAGCAGCCTGAGCATGGCCCCGATGCGCTCCGGGTGGATGCCGTTCTCCGGTTCCTCCATGCAGATCAGACCGGTCAGGGTGGGATCGATCTCGATGCTCGCCAGGGCGAGAAACCGTAGGGTGCCGTCGGACAGGGCCTTGGCCGGCAGCTCGGTGCCGTAGCGATCCGTCAGCAACAGGGTGGAAAGCTCCCGCTTGTCGTCCCGATCGATCTCCACCCGACCCACTTGATCGATCAGCTCCGACAGACGATTTGCGATTTGGGTGAGCACGCGCTCACTATCCATTGCAGGCGTTGGGCGTCCGCTATCGTGCCTGGCCGGCTCCTGGGATAACCGGAACAGGGTAGCGGGCAGATGGGCGCCGTTCGAGGCCAGTCGGGGCGGGGCGTCGAATCCGTCCGGCGTCCGCAGTGCCGCGGGCTCCAGCTGCAGTAGACGCCAACTAAGCATCTCCTGGCGGGCCAGCACCGCGGTGGGACTCTCCTGGGCATTGACAGTGGAGAGCACGGTGCGCGGCAGCTTCTCCGCCTGAAAGAGCCGCGCGCGGCCACCGCTGGTCGAACTGTCCTGGTGCAATTTCACTACGCGGGAGCCGTCTCCCTGAGTCTTGGTCGAGATGTAGGGTCCCGAGCGTCGCCCTTTGACCACCGAGTCACGCCACTTCGGCGTATGCCGAAAGGGCAGGTGGGTAAAGGCATCACCCTTCCTGACGTATTCGAGCTTTTCTTCGACCAGCTCGATCCGGGGCCTCAAGGCGGCTCCTGCCGGTGGTCGATACTGGAGTTTAAGGGCGTAGATCAGGAAGGTCGTCTTGGCCTGGGCTGGCTGGTCCAGATCGTCACTCCCCGCGGGGAGGATCAGCATCTCCGCTTCGAGCTCAATGGGCAGTAAGATACCGGCCTTCGTTTGCGTGAACAGATGTCGCATATCGGAGACCGATCCGCCCTCCTCGCGCACCGCCATCGCCGCATCCATGATGGGCGCATCCATCAGGGATCCCAGAAACAGGATGGCGTCGAACAGGTTGGACTTGCCCACGGCATTGGATCCGGCGATGCAGGTGAAGGGACCCAGGTGCAGATCCACAGCGATCAGGTTCTTGAAGCCGTTGACGCGCAGCCGGGTCAGCATGGGGATGACGCCTGGGGTTACAAATCGGTCCATGTAGGGCGGGAAAGCATAGCGCATCCCGCCGTGAGTGCTCGAATCCGCAGATTACGCTGATTTTCACGGATTACCGCATGTTTTCATCGGCGAGAATCGGCGTAATCTGCGGATTCAAGCATCACAGATCACAAAACTAC
>JAIZWN010000468.1 GCA_020443945.1 Candidatus Thiosymbion ectosymbiont of Robbea hypermnestra
TATTCCCTGCGCGCCGTGCCTTGCCTTGGCGCGTTTGGGAGGGCTCTGAGAATGCAAAATCAGGTGCAACAGGGTACCAGGTGATCCCGTCATGACCGAACCACTGGTCTCCATCATCGCCGCCGTGGCCGAAAATCGGGTCATCGGCCGCGACAACCGCCTGCCTTGGCATCTCCCCGCCGATCTCGCCCACTTCAAGCGTCTGACCCTGAACAAGCCCATCCTCATGGGCCGGCGAACCTGGGAATCCCTGCCGGGACCGCTCCCCCGACGCACTCATATCGTCATCACCCGCGATCCCTCCTATCGGGCCCCGGGCGGCATCCCGGCGGGCTCGCCGCGGGAGGCCATCGCTGCCGCGGGGTCGGTCCCGGAGTTGATGGTGATCGGCGGGGCCGGCATCTACCGGACGTTGCTCCCCCTGGCCCGGCGCATGTATCTCACCCGGGTGGCCGCGACCCCGGAGGGGGATGTCCGGTTCCCGGACTGGGATCCGGCCGGCTGGCGTGAGGTAGCGCGCGAGGAACGGCGGCGTGACGCACACAACCGCTACGACCTGACCTTTCTGACGTTGGAAAGGATTGCCGACTGAAAACCAGACGGCTGGAAGCGGGCATGGACCCATCCCGGACCCGGACTCAGCGACGGCCCAGGGCCTCCTGCAAGGCACGGAGGCGGGCGTCGCGAATGCTCCCTGGAATTTGCGCCGGCGCGGGCGCCGCGGCGGCGATGGCTCGGGTATCCACCGCCCCGGCGGCGGCCGCCAACCGACGCAACCGCGCGGCCTGGGGATACGGGCGTTCCTGGTAACCCGTCCGGCCCCGGTAGTCCGCCTCGAAGGCGCCGAGCGCCTGCTCGAACCGCTCGGGGCGGCGGAAGGCGTCCAGGCCCTGCAGCAGATCGAGCACGGTGCCGGGACGCAGCTCGTCGAGCTTATGGGCCAAGCCATGGTAGCGGGCCACTACCAGCGCCAGCTCCCGGAAACGGCGCGGGGCCTTGAGCCGACCACACAGCGCCCGAATCAAGGGCAGACCGCGCTGCTCGTGTCCCCGATGGCTCGGCAGGATCTCCGGCGCCGTGGCGCCCTTGCCGAGATCATGGGTCAGGGCGGCGAACGCTACCTCTGGATCGGCGGTCAGGCGGGCGGCCAGGTCCAGGACCAACATGGTATGGATACCCGTGTCGATCTCCGGGTGCCATTGCTCTGGCTGGGGAATCCCGAACAGGCGATCCACCTCCGGCAGCAGCCGCGCCAGGGCCCCGGACGCCCGCAGGACCTCGAAGAAACGCGAAGGCCGGGCCGTCGCCAACGCCTTGGCAAGCTCCTGCCACACCCGCTCCGGGACCAGGGCATCCACCTCGCCCTGATCCACCATGGACCGCAGCAAGGCCATGGTCTCCTGTGCCACGGTAAAACCCAGCTCCGCGTAGCGCGCGGCGTACCCGGCCAGCCGCAGCAGACGCACGGGGTCCTCGGCGAAGGCGGGCGAGATGTGACGCAGCACCCGGCGCTCCAGATCCGCGCGACCGCCGTGGTAATCGATGAGGTTGCCCTGGGCGTCCTCGGCCAAGGCGTTGATGGTGAGGTCCCGGCGTCCCAGGTCCTCCTCGAGGGTCACCTGTGGCCGCGCATGGAACGCGAACCCCCGGTAGCCGGGGCCGATCTTGCGCTCGGTGCGGGCCAGGGCATACTCCTCCCGGGTTTGCGGATGCAGGAAGACCGGGAAATCCCTTCCCACCCGCCGATAACCCCGCGCGATCATGTCCTCCGGGGTAGCGCCGACCACCACGAAATCGCGGTCGGCAGGGGGCAATCCGAGCAGCCGATCCCGCACCGCGCCGCCGACGAGATAGACCTCGAGGGCCCGTCCCGAACCTCGCGGCCCGCTCTTATCCATCGCGTGGCGTTCGCTCAGGTCGGACCGGGCGGCCGCTCGGCGCCCTCCCCCGGAGATTGCGCCTCCAGGGTCCGAGTACCGGGGCCCGGCGATTCCGACGCCTTCCGGCCGCCGCCGAACCACCCGGCGATGGTCCGGAAGACGCGCTTGATCCCCCGCCACAGCTTGGGCAGCAACCAGACCAGGAGCAGCAGAAAGAGGGCCAGGAGCCCCAGGAACAGGAGCGGGTGATCGAGCGCCACCAGAAGGCCGGCCACGACGCCGACATCCTCGGCGATAGAGGCCGTCCAATTCGTAAAGGGCTCGGGGGAGGTATTGATGAGCGCCCTGGTCCCGGCCTTGGTGGCATGGGAGGCCGCGGCCAGGCCGCCACCCAGGAGCCCCGCCGCCAGCTCGGCGCCGACGCCGACATCCCCCACGGCGCCGGCCGCCAGAATGGCCCCGGCCGGGATGCGGACGAAGGTGTGCAGGGTATCCCAAACCGTATCCAGACCGGGGATCTTATCGACGAAGAACTCCACCAGGTACATGATCCCCGCGGCGAACATGACCAGCGGATCGGCCAGGGTCTCCATGCCGGCCGGGAGCTCAATCCTGCCGGTGGCGCCGAGAAAGCCCAACACCAGAACCGCGGCATAGAGATTGATGCCGCTGGCCCAACCGGCGCCCAGGGAGAGGGCGAGTGTCTGCGTCAGTTCTTCCACGTGACATACTCCCACCAAAGCGAACAAACCGAGGGATCAGTAGCAATGCTCCGCGGCGGGAAACCGGCCGTCGCGCACCTCCTCGCGGAAGCTCGTCAGGGCGGCACGAACGGCGCCGCCGATATCCGCATAGGACTTGGCGAACTTGGGCGTGAAATCGAGGAAGAGGTGGAGCATGTCATGGATGACCAGGATCTGACCATCGCAATCGGGTCCGGCGCCGATGCCGATCGTGGGGATATCCAGCTCGCCGGTAATGCGCTCTCCGAGAGGAGACGGAATCCCTTCGAGGACCACCGCGAAGGCCCCGGCCTCCTGGACCGCGACCGCGTCACGCAGCACCTGCTCGGCGGCCTCCCCGGTTTTTCCCTGAACCTTGAAGCCGCCGAAGGCATGTATGCTCTGGGGCGTCAGGCCGACATGCCCCATGACCGGGATTTGGCAATCCACGAGCGCGCGGATCTCCTCGCGAACCCGCACCCCGCCTTCGAGCTTGACCGCCTCCGCGCCGGCCTCACGCACCAGCCGCCCGGCATTGCCGATGGTATCCCGGGGGGACACGCCGGCCGCCAGGAACGGAAGGTCGGCCACCACCAGGGCCCGTGGCCGCGCGCGGGCGACGGCGGCGGTGTGGTGCACCATATCGTCCATGGTCACCCGGGTCGTATCCGGGTATCCCAGCACCACCATCCCCAGACTATCACCCACCAGGATGATATCGATCCCGGCGCCGTCGACCAGCCTGGCCGTGGAGTAGTCATAGGCCGTAATCGAAACGATCTTCTCGCCCTGCTTGCGGGAAAGGATATCCGTCGTCGTGATCGGCTTGCGTTCCACCACATCCGATTCGCGTTGCGCGCCGGGGGCTCCCATGGTTCGAATCCTCAGTCGGTAGCGACGCCGGGCATGATATACGAAATGCCTACCGGTGACGAAGCGCGGATACCAGCTCTCGGCCGAAGGGCCAGGGAGTCGGATGGGCCATCGGCCCGCGGGGACCTTGCCTCTACGGACCTCCGGTGCGTCGGGCGGAAAGCCGCGGGGACACACCATCAACCACGGCCTGATCGTGGCGCATCGCAAGGAAGCGACCGAGCTCGTCGCCAATGAAGTGCTCGATGGGATTGGACGTAGGTCCACAGGAGAAAACGCCTGAGGGCCCATTTCGCCCGCGCCCTGGTCGAGCTGATCCGCGGACGTTCCCGATCCAATGCGCGAAAAAGGTCTTGCTCTCCCGAGCGGAGAGAGACATCGATTTCATGGCGCCTCGGCGATTTGAAAAACAATGTCAGCTCCGGGGCCCCGATCACCAGCCTGAGCAGCACCCGTCGGATGACGGCGGCGAAGGGCCGCTCGCTCGCCAGCCACCAGAGGAGGGTCGGCGACAGGGGTAACAGCTTTATCAGGGAGAGGGTTTCATTGACGGGCGTCGGATTCAGATGCTTGAGGCTTCGCCAATAGGCGCCATCCAGGGCGTCCCCGCGGATCAGTTTCTCGGACAGCGCCCGTTCATACAGGGGGGTGCCCGGAAAAAAGGTCAGGGAATGCAGACTGATGGAAAAAGGCCGGGGTAACGAGGCGACCAGGCGGAGCGTATCCATGCGGTCTCGATGTGATTCCCAGGGATTATCGACGATCAGCTGATAGGTGACTCGGCGAATCTTCCCCTGCTGCATGAATCGATTGACGAGGCGGGCCTGATCGAGCAGTTTTTCCTCCTTCTCCCACTCCCGGCCGTAGAGCTCGCGAATACCCTCGCTCCCCGTCTGAAGCCCCATGACCAGACCCGTAAGGCCCGCATCGCACAGGGCCTGGAGCTTTTCTTCCGTGAGGTTGACCAGATTGCCTCCGGTCATCAGCGGCAAACCGATATGTTTTTTGTACTGTGCCGCGAGATAGCGAATCTCGTCGGTCTTCAATCCCACGAAACAATCGTCGGCGGTTATAAAACAGGAAAGGGAAAAACGATCCTTCGCCCAGATCAATTCGCGTATGACGGCGTCGGGGTCCCGGACCCGCAGACGCCGGACCGCCTGCCCCTGCGCCTTCAGCTCCTTATAGATCTGCGCATACTTATTACTGGTGCAATAGGTGCACTTATAAAGGCACCCCCGGGTCGGGGCGAAATAATATTCCCCGCCCAACAACCAGTCATAGGCCCGGGAATCCTCGATACGCAGGATTTCATACGCCCGTCCGCTCCGTGGATAGACGAAATAGTGGCTGCCGTCGCAGGCGCAGTCCGGCAGGGGCAAATGAGACAGGTCCGTTTGCAGCCAAGGCGTCACCGGCGATTCGCCGCGTACCCACAAGCCGGGAATATCCCGATAGGCCCGTTGCTCCCGCAGCCGGTCCGCCAGCTCGACCACCAGCGCCTCTCCCTCGCCCACGCAGACCATATCCGCCAGTTCCAGGCATTCGTCCGGCCGGACAATGGCGTGGGCGCCCCCCCAGATGATCGGGATATCCAGGCGCGATCTGATCCCCGTCGTCAGCTCCCTGGCCGCATGATACATGCGGGTCCTCACGGAGAATCCGATATAGAGGCTCCCCGCGGCGAGCGCGGCGATTTCGTCGTGGATGGCATCATCGAATACCCGCGCCTGCCCCATGGCCACCGCGCGGGAGGCCATACCACGCACGAAAATGACCAGGGTTTCGTACCCCGCCTGTTTCAGCAGGGCCGAGAGCAACCGCACGCTCATCGAGGTGCTGTACTCCTCGACGGCAATCAGGGTGACCTTGGGTTTTCGAGTCATTGGGATATCGCGGGCGATCATAGGCGCCCTATTTCCTATCCGCAGATTACGCCGATTTTCACGGATGATTGCGTTCTTCCTACCAATTTTCCTTGCGGGTCCGTGCTAAGGTTCATTGTCTTGCGCGGAAAAAAATCGGGTTGCCTCAGAGCTTTTCGATCTCTGCGATTGCAAGCCCCGAGGTTTTGGCAATGACAGTCAGATCGACCCCTTCTTGCTTCAATGCTTTGGCCATGGCAATGGCCTTTTCCTTCAAACCTTCCTCCCGGCCTTCTGCTCGGCCTTTTTCCATCCCTTCAGCCATTCCTTCTGCCATCCCTTCCTTTTTTCCATCCAGGCGTCCATCGTGATAGCTGGATTGATACATACTAGCCTGGTAGCTCAGCTCTTCCAGGTGCCACTCGTAGGCCTGGCGTTCCTGCTCCCCCAGATTCATGATGTCCAGGACTTCCTTGGCCTTCTGCAGGCCCTTGGCCTGGAATTCGCCCTTGATCTCCTGGTTTTTCAGGAAGTAGATCCATTCATCCAGGGAGTCTTTGGCGATGTCGTCGAATTGTCTGACCTTGAGTAGGTAGTACTCCGGGTAGAGCTCGTGGGGATAGCGTTTGCCGAAGAGTTTGCGTTGTCTGTCGTTCAGTTGGAGCTCGTCCTGGTGGTGCAGACCCACGAAGTGGGTCCGGCCGTGATAGATGTAGTCGGCCCCGGAGCCCAGATCGAAGTAGAGGATGTTGATTGAGATGACCTTGACAACTTGGTCGTAGGGTTCCCCCTGCGCCAGGTGTTCGGTAATGGTTTTGGCGGTGGCGAACAGGATGCGTTGCAGGAAGTCGAACTCCCGTTCGTACTGGACCTCGATGAGGATGATTTCCTGCCTTTGATTGCGGACTTTCATGTCCACCCGATTGGATTTGTCGTGGGCCTGATCCCGGTTGCTCTCGCTCTCGAGGATTTCCAGGATGGTGATGTCGTCCTTGAGGAGCTCGGACAGGAAGCCTTCCAGGA
>JAIZWN010000469.1 GCA_020443945.1 Candidatus Thiosymbion ectosymbiont of Robbea hypermnestra
GGTAGCTATTCCTGCGCTCACGCGCCTCGCGGCTGGCCGCTTCTCGCCGCGCTGAGAGCGTAAAATAAGGTGAAACGGGGCACTAGGGCGGGAAAGCACAGCGCATCCCGCCGTCAGAGGCCTGGCGCATGGGAACGCGCGGAGGGTTTTTCTGCCACTTGCCGTCCCTGGCATCTGGATTCCGGCAATCCCTGCCGGAACGACGGTCGGGGAGCCTAGCGCGTACCCTTCTGGCTCCCACGCTCCAGCGTGGGAGCAAGTCCTGACGCTCCAGCGTCTTGAAATCCTGGCCGCTGGAGCGGCCCGATTGCGTTCCTGCCCACCGGAGCGTGGGAACGAGAGAGCACTACCGCTTCTGTTTATTGCGCGCGGCTGTGCTCGATCCGAGGGGGCAGGTAGTTTTCGTCGCTGATTTCATCCCGGGAAAAGGGGCAGGTTTCCGGAAAGGTGGCTTCGTCCAGGTCGGTTTCCTTGACGGCCACCAGCCGCGCCAGACGATAGGCCTTGGTGATCTGCGAGTCCAGGACGCCGCGCAGGCTCGGATTGTCATCGAGCAGGTCCTGGACGGATAGGCGTTGTTCCTTGATCGTGGCCGCCCAACTTCTGGATTGCCGCTGGGGTTGGAACCGCCATTTGAGGAGATGGGCCAGCAGGACCTTGAGTCGATTGATCAGCTCACGGCGTTCTCTTGCCCCCATATCCTCCAGTTCCTCCAGCAGGTGGTCGCTATCGAGCTCACTGTATCGCCGGGCGCGCAAAAATCCTGCCTGTTCCTGGGTCCAGGCATAAAAGTCTTGTTCGTACTTCGAGGTGATCATCGGCTTTCCCGTATTCTACCGGCAGTGGGTATTATAAGTATGGGTTTATGGGGACCTTGAGAGGTTGCTCCCCGGCAGTTTTGGAAGGCGCCCTGATGTTTGCGCTTTCTCCGCATAGAGAGGGAGGAGCAACCGGAATGAAAATGACTGACTATCCGGCAACCGGCTACTGATATGGAATCGGTTGTTCGTTTTACGCTGGGCCAGCAGGTTTTGTTCAATCTGGTTTTCGTTCTGTTGACGATTGCCGGGGTCTTCGCGGTCGGTCGGATTCCGGTGGAGCGTTACCCGGAGATCAATTTCGGGAAGGTGGTGATTTCCGCTTTTTATCCAGGGGCCTCGCCCCAGGATGTGGAGTCCCTGGTCACCGTCAAGATCGAGGAGGCCCTGGAAGGTCTGGAGCAGGTGGAGTTCATCCGCTCCAGCTCGGTGCGGGAGCGCTCCGCGGTCCTGGTCAAGTTCCGCGACGACACCGACTACGACGCCCTCTACGACGAGCTGCGCTTCCGTGTGCTCGGCGCCCTGGGGGAGCTGCCGGCGGGCATCGATCCCCCCGATTTTCAGCGCCTCGAGACCTCTGTGTGGCTGCCGGTGGTGGCCGTCAATCTGGTGGGTGAGCGTTCCAACCGGGCCCTGACTCTGCTGGCGGAGGAGCTGCGGGTCCCCTTGTCGCGCATCCCCGGCGTCGATGAGGCGAAGCTGGACGGGGAGTACCAGCGCGAGTTTCATGTTTATCTGGATCCGCGGCGCATGAGCGCCCAGGGGGTGAGTTTCGAGCAGGTAGCGCGGGCCCTCACGGATGCCAATCTGACGATTCCGGCCGGGGATTATCAGGATGCCTCCGGGGAGTTCGTGGTGCGGGTGGATGAGCGTTTTCGCTCCCGGGAGCAGCTGGTCGCTACCCCGATCCGGCGGGATGCGGATGGGTCTTTGGTGGTCCTGGCGGATTTGATTTCGCGGGCCCGCGTCGGTTATCGGGACCCGCATATCATCACCTCCGTCAACGGTCGGGATTGCGTCACGATCCGGGTCTTGAAGGCCCCGGCGGGCAATGCCTTGAGGATCCGCCAGGAGGTCCGGCGGATTGTCGAGGAGCAGGCCCCCAGCCTGGCGCGCCAGGGGGTGGAGCTGGTGCTGACCCAGGATTCGAGCCTGTATATCCGGGCCTCCGTGAGTACCCTGGGCTGGAATCTGGCCTTGGGGATTGTCCTGGTGTGTCTGATCCTCTGGTATTTCATGGGTCTGCGCAATGCCGGCCTGGTGACCGTGGGGATTCCCTTCGCCTTTCTGGTGACTATGATTCTGATGGAGCTCACCGGTAATTCTCTCAATGAGCTCACTTTGTTTTCCTTTGTGCTGATCTCCGGGATTATCGTCGATGATGCGATCGTGGTGGTCGAGAATATCTACCGCCATGTGCAGCAGGGCGAGCCCCTGGAGCAGGCTATTGTCGAGGGCACCGCGGAGGTGATGCTGCCGGTGATCTCGGCGACCGCGACTACGGTGGCGGCCTTTTTGCCCATGCTCATGATGACCGGCTCTACGGGGGAGTTTTTCGCCCTGATTCCCAAGGCGGTGAGCTTCGCTATCGTCGCCTCTCTGTTCGAGTGTCTGTTTATTCTGCCTCTGCATTATCTGGATTTCGGCCCCCGTCCCCGGTCGGGCGGCGCGTCGGCCGCGGAGCGGGATAATGCTCTGCTGCGCGTCCTGCGACGCGGCACCGAGGGTCTGATCCGGCTCACCCTGCGTGGGCGCTACTTGAGCCTGGTCCTGGCCGGCGTCTGTTTCCTGGTGGCCGTCGCGATCCTCGGGGTCTCGATTGCCGGTATCGCGCCCCTCATTCGGATCAAGTTTTTCCCGGACGACTATAACCTTTACTACGCCTTTATCGAGGGTCCGGCCGATACCACCATCGAGCGCACGGATGCTATGGTGCGGGAGATCGCCCGCTCTATCCTGGCCGATGGTCCGGGTTATGCCCGCTCGGCGGCCGGCGCCGCCGGCTTTGTCTTCAACGAGGACTATGAGCAGGAGTTCGGCCACAACCTGGGGACGGTCACGGTGCCCCTGCCCGACCGGAAGGAACGCGCCTTCCAGGACCCCATCGCCCACCTGGAGGCCATGCGCGAGCGCCTGAACGAACGCTTCGGCGGGCAGGGGTTCACGATTCGCATGCGGGCCGAGAAGGACGGACCGCCTACCGGCAAGGATGTGAATATCCGGATCGTCGGCGCGAACGAGCGCGCGGTGTCGGCACTCTCCGAGGAGCTGCTGCGGGCCCTGCGGGAAAGCCCGGAGCTGGGTCCTCACCTCATCGATCTCGAGGACGATCGGGGCCGGCCGGCCCGGGTCTTCCGGCTCGCCGTCGACCAGTCCAAGGCCCGAGAGCTCGGCTTGACGCCGGGGGAGGCCGCGCGGCTGGCCGCCGCCGTACTGGACGGTCGTTACCTCGGCGACTACCGCCTGAGCGACGAGGAGGTGGACCTCAAGCTGCGGATCGACCCGGCCTATCTCGACGCCCCCGAGGCGGCGCTCTCGATCCCGCTCCGGGAACACCCGGCGGGACCCGTGCGCCTGGGGGATCTCGTGCGCCCGGTGGTGGAGATCCAGCCCGGCGAGCGCAGGCGCTATCGCGGTCAACGCAGTCTGACCATCACCGCCGACATCGCCCCCGGGGCCCCCATCTCCTCACCCCAGGTGGCGGCCTGGGTCAAACAGCACTACGCCCGGGTGCGGGACCGCTTTGCCGGCGCCACCCTGGTCTTCGGCGGCGAGTTCGAGGAAACCCAACGCTCCTTCGACAGCCTGATCCGGGCCTTCGGGCTGGCGATATTGCTGATCTATCTGATTCTGGCTACCCAGTTCAAGTCCTATGCGCAGCCGCTGATCGTCCTCTCGGCCATCATGTTCTCCATCACCGGCGTGGTCTTCGGCACCCTGGCCACCCAGACCCTGTTCACGGTCAACAGCTTTATCGCCGTCGTCGGCGTCACCGGCGTGGTGGTCAACGACTCCCTGGTCCTGCTCGACTTCATCAACCGTCGCTACCGGGAGGGCAAGACGCGCCGGGAGGCGGTGACCGAAGGCGTGCATGTGCGCCTGCGGCCTATCGTCCTGACCACCCTGACCACCAGCCTGGGGCTGCTCCCCATGGCTCTGGGTATCCCCAGCTACTCCCTCATCTGGGGCTCCATGGCCTCGACCTTCGTCACCGGTCTGGCTACCGCCACCTTCCTCACCCTCTTCATCGTCCCCGTCGCCTGGGACCTGCTCATGGAAGCCCAGGAGCGCAGGATTGGCAAGCGCCGGCAGAAAACGACCGCCGGCGCCTGAACGGTCACCACCCGGGAGTCCGCGGCGCGATCATCTCCGCTGTCTAATCGTCCGTGCCCACTCGCCGGGTTACGCCTTGCCACCCAAGGCCATTCCCGTTAGATTGGTTCGAATCGACAACCATCCGGGCAAAACACCATGACCCAAGCAGACATCCAACAAGCCGTCGAATCGATCTGGGCCCTGTTTCGGGAGACCGACCGGCGCCTCGACCAGCAGTTCAGAGAAACCGACCGGCAGTTCAAGGAAATCAGAGAGCAATCCAAGGAAACCGATCGTAGGTTCAAAGAAACCGACCGGCAGTTCAAGGAAACCGACCGGCGCCTCAATCAGCAGTTCAGAGAAACCGACCGGCAGTTCAAGGAAATCAGAGAGCAATTCAAGGAAACCGACCGGCGTCTCGACCGTTACTTCGAGGAGACCCGGCGGGAGATCGCCGCCCTCTCCGCCCAGACGCGCGCGGCCGAGAGGCTGTTTACCGGCCAGTGGGGCCGCTTGATAGAGGCCCTGGTACGACCGGGGGTCATGCGTTTATTCCAGGACTGGGG
>JAIZWN010000470.1 GCA_020443945.1 Candidatus Thiosymbion ectosymbiont of Robbea hypermnestra
CCCCGAAATCCGCGGTTTTGCATGTCTTTACAAGCTGTTACGTGAGTGGGGCGAAGGTTTTACCGGACAGTAGTGGTGGCCAGACTTTAACTTACTTTTTGCCCAATCGTGGTCTTGACAATGGGGGCCACCTCACTTTGCCCATCCTACCTTCGGACGGTACTATAGCCGCCGATGGGTTCCCCGCTACGATACCGGTCACACCCGCCCGTGAGCGGCGTCGGGTTTTGGCCCCGGACCCAGGTAGTAGACCCGAGCAGCGATGTTTCGATTCCTGTTCGGCCCGGACGAGGGACCGGGCGGGGTAGTGGTAAATTTTCAAGTGATCAGGTGTCTACCTGAGTAACGTCGAACATCTCACACAGTCACAAAGAGAGACCAGGATGAAGGCCGAGGGATCTGAGTCATTATTGGGCTGCTGGGCAGCCCATCACCACTCAAAGCTCTACCACTACCCGGCTCGAATATTTCGATGTAGATGATGAGTACGCTCGAAATTCTGACCTTTCCGGATCCGCGGCTGCGCAACCGGGCCAAGCCGGTGGCCGTGGTGGATAACCGGGTCCGGGATACCCTGGACGCTATGTTCGAGACCATGTATCAGGCACCGGGCATCGGCCTGGCGGCGATCCAGGTCGATATTCCGTTGCGGATCGTGGTCATGGATATTTCCGAGCGGCAGGATTCCCCGCTCTGCCTGATCAACCCGGAGCTCTTCGCGCATCGGGGTCAGCAGGAGATGAAGGAGGGCTGTTTGTCCGTTCCCGGCTTCTTCGAGGAGGTCAGCCGCGCCGAGGCGATCGGGGTGCGGGCCTTGAATCGCGACGGCGCGTCCTTCGAGCTGGAGGCCGAGGGCCTGTTGGCGGTCTGTATCCAGCACGAGGTGGATCACCTCGACGGTAAGCTGTTCGTGGATCATCTGTCCTCCCTCAAGCGTCAGCGGATCCGCAAGAAGCTGGAGAAGGACCAACGCCAACAGCGTCCCAGGCCCGCCGCGCCCGAACGTCGGGCGATCTGAGCGATTCCGCCCCGGTATTGCCTGGTCGATCGGTCACCGGAAGACTCGCGTGGACGCCAATGGAAATACCGCCGTCGTCCGTTCGCATCCGGGCGCGGATGCCCTGAGGATGGCGCCGCTCAAGCTGGTTTTTGCCGGAACGCCGGAATTCGCGGTGCCGACCCTGCATGCCTTGCTGGAGGCGGGTCAGGATGTCCGGGCCGTCTATACCCAACCTGATCGGCCCGCTGGCCGCGGCAGTCGGCTCACCGCCAGTCCGGTCAAGGAGGCGGCGATGGCCGCTGGGCTGCCGGTGCTCCAGCCCCCCGACCTGCGCGACCCGGCGGTCGTCCAATCCCTGTGCCGATACGAGGCCGATTTCCTGGTGGTGGTCGCCTATGGCCTGTTGCTGCCACCGGCGGTGCTCGCCGCGCCGCGGCTCGGGTGCGTCAATGTGCATGCGTCCCTGTTGCCGCGCTGGCGCGGCGCGGCCCCTATCGCGCGCTGCCTGCTCGCCGGTGACCGCGAGAGCGGCGTGACCATCATGGGGATGGAGGCGGGCCTGGATACGGGGCCCATGTATCTACGGCGGGCCATTCCGCTGGCCGATGACGAGACCGGGCGCGGCCTGCACGACAAGCTGGCCGCGCTGGGGGCGTCCGCTCTGCTGGAGGCGCTGCCCGGCATTGCCGACGGCACCCTGGCGCCCGAGCCCCAGGACGAGACTCGGGCCACCTATGCCGCGAAGCTCAGGAAGGAGGAGGCCTGGGTGGATTGGACCCGCCCTGCCCTGGAGCTGGATCGGATGGTGCGCGCCCTGGACCCCTGGCCCGTGGCCCAGACCAAGCTGGGTGAAACCACCTTGCGCCTGTGGGCCAGCGAGCTGCCCGGCCTGGATGCGGGGTCCGAGCCGCCGGGCCGGATTGTGCATACCGGCAAAGCCGGCATCGATGTGGCGACCGGCAAGGGCCTGCTGCGCATCACGCGCCTGCAACCTCCGGGCAAGCGCTCGATGTCGGCGGCCGCCTTTCTCAA
Source organism: Candidatus Thiosymbion ectosymbiont of Robbea hypermnestra (assembly GCA_020443945.1). Taxonomy (GTDB): domain Bacteria; phylum Pseudomonadota; class Gammaproteobacteria; order Chromatiales; family Chromatiaceae; genus Thiosymbion; species Thiosymbion ectosymbiont_B. The sequence goes on from JAIZWN010000470.1 coordinate 2,033, forward strand.
CGCCCGGCGGCCGGAGGGGGAAACCCTTGGCTGAGAGACTGTCTGAAAACCAACTCCTTGATTTGGCTTGGTCTGGAGTCCTTAACCGTCTCGAAGTGAAGCCATCGATTCCCCCTCTCCCCAACCCCTCTCCCGCCAGGGGCGAGGGGCTTTTGGCCGTAGCCAGCCTTGTAGGACGGAGGCTCACCTGGACCGCGCGGCTTGGCTTGAGTTTTCAGACAGCCTCTTAACCGGACAGCTTCTCGTAGTGCGTCCAGAGTCGGAGTACCTTTACGATCCGTTCTTCTTCGAGTATTTGATAGACAAGACGATGCTGAATGTTGATTCTGCGGGAACAGGTCCCGGCAAGATCACCGACCAATCGTTCATAAGGCGGTGGATTCCGGAAAGGATCGGTCTCCAGGATAGCGAGTAAATCCGTAGCTTTTTTCTTCAACCCGGATGCCGCGAGTTTTCTGGCGTCTTTCCGAGCCTGTTTCGTATAAACCACAGACCAGGTCACCAGTCCAGTTCCCGTGTACACTCGGCAAGCGGTTCGTTCATGCCTTCCGTGATCGATTCCCTCATTCCCGGAACCGACAGGAGATAAAGGGTCTCGGAAATAGCCTCCCAGTCCTCTTTGGAGACGAGTACGGCGTCGGCTCGTTTTCCCGTAATGATAATGGGTCGATGGGTAGTCGTAGCTTCGTCGATCAGGCTGTACAGCCTGGAACGGGCCTCTGTTGCATTGAGTATGGTCATGATCCGCACCTCCCACGTTTAAACGTACGTGATATGGAAAATAAGGTCAAACAGGGTATCGAGGTCCGGGTGGCGGCGGCCCGCGTTGTGCATGCGGTCCGGGACCGGGGGCGTTCCCTGGATGATGCCTTGGCGGGGGTCGGGGCTCTGGACGACCGGCGCGATCGGCCCCTGGTTCAGGAACTCTGCTACGGGGTCCTGCGCACCTTGCCGCGCCAGGAGGCCCTGGCCGGCACCTTGCTGCACCGGCCGCTCAGACGCGCGGATCGGGAGCTGGAGGCCCTGATCCTGGTGGGCCTGTACCAGCTCACGGAGACCCGGATTCCGCCCCACGCCGCGGTGGCGGCGACCGTGGAGGCGGCGCGGACCCTGGGTCGGGACTGGGCGCCGTCCCTGGTCAATGCCCTGCTCCGGCGCTTTCAGCGCGAACGCGGGCGCTTGCTTGCCCCGTCGTCCGATCCCAGCCCCGAGGTCCGGTGGCTCCTTCCGCGTTGGCTCCTGGCGCGGCTCCGAACGGCCTGGCCGCGGCACTGGCGGGAGATCGTCGCCGCCGGCAATGCCCGCGCGCCCATGACCCTGCGGGTGAATCGCCTCAGGACGACGCGGGAAGACTATGCGCAACGTCTTGCCGAGGCCGACCTGACGGCCCGCCCGAGCCGGTACACGACCCACGGACTCACGCTGGACCGACCGGCGCCCACCGCCGGACTGCCCGGCTTCGCGGACGGCCTGGTCTCGATTCAGGACGCCGGCGCCCAGCTCGCGGCGGGGCTGTTGGACGCCCGGCCGGGGGAACGGGTGCTGGACGCCTGCGCCGCCCCCGGCGGCAAGAGCGCCCATATCCTGGAGCGGGCGGAGGGGAAGCTGGAGCTTACGGCCCTGGACAAGGACCCGGTACGGCTCGCCCGGGTAGGGGACAATCTGCGCCGGCTCGGCCTCTCGGCCCGGATCGTCCAGGGCGACGCCACGGACCCGAACGGCGCCTGGGCGCGGACCGACTACCACCGCATCCTCCTGGATGCCCCCTGCTCCGGCACCGGGGTCATCCGTCGTCATCCGGACATCAAATGGCTGCGCCGGGAGACCGATATCGCCGCTTTGGGCAACTTGCAGGCGCGCCTGCTGGACGCCCTGTGGCCCCGGTTGCTCCCCGGCGGGACCCTGCTGTATGTCACCTGCTCCCTCTTGCCGGCGGAGAACGAGGCGCAGATCCGGGCCTTTCTCGAGCGCCGGGGCGACGCGCGCGCGCTGCCGCTGGAACAAGCCTGGGGCCTGGCGCGCCCCTACGGGCGCCAGACCTTGCCCCAGGAGGGTGTTGCCGAAGGCAACACCCGACGCGGTCCAGGGATGGACCGCCATATTCAACGGCGACCAGCCGTTGAATATGAAGGAATCGGGAAATCGCCATTTTCCGATTCCGTGTCGCAAAAGCCCATGGATGGGCTTTTGCGGCATCCTTCCCAGGAAGGTGTCGCCGAAGGCGACACCCGACGCGGTCCAGGGATGGACCGTCCTATTCAACGGCGATCAGCCGTTGAACATGAAGGAATCGGGAAATCGCCAGTTTCCGATTCCGTGTCGCCAAAGCCCATGGATGGGCCTTTGCGACCTCCCCAGGAGTGGGGACCCGACGGCTTTTATTATGCGCTGCTGGAGAAGGCCGGCTGATGCGCGCGCGGAACAATCATCGCCGCCTCGCCGCCCTGGCCTTGCTGGTCCTCTGGACGCTGGCGATGGCTCCGCGGGCCGCGGCGGAATTCGCCGTCACCAAGGTGCAGACCCGAGACGAGGAGTCGATGCTGGTCCTGGACCTCGGCATCGACTACGGCTTCAGTGAAGAGGCCCTGGAGGCCCTGGACAACGGCGTTCCCCTCATTCTGGAGGTCCAGATCCTGCTGCGCGGGACCGATGACTGGATCTGGACCTCGAGCTTGGTGGACCAACGGCTGGGCTACATCATCCGCTATAAGCCCCTGTCCGAGCGCTACCTGGTCTCCCCGTTTCCGGGTGACGGCGGCGCCAGCTATGTGACCCGGGATGCGGCCATCGCCGCCCTGGGCGAGATCGATGGCCTGCATCTAGTCTCCAGGGAACAGCTACGCGAGGCGGGCGGACCCTTCACCCTCTGGGTCCGGGCCTCCCTGGACATCGACGGGCTACCCCTCCCACTGCGGCCCATGGCCTACCTTTTCCCCGCCTGGAGGCTCTCCAGCGGCTGGACCCAATGGCCCTTGCAATACTGAAACGCCTGCGTTATCCGGGCCTGCTCCCGGTCGTGGTCCTGGTGATCGGCCTGTTCGTCGTCCTGGACTTCATGAGCGACGCGGTCCAGAACTCCGAGGGGCTGAGCCGCTCCTTCGTGCCCCTGCTCCTCCTGGTGCTCCTGGGACTCCTGGCCCTGACGGCGCTGGTGGTGGTCAATGTCGTCAAGCTCATACGTCGCTACCGCCAACAGACCACCGGCTCGCGCCTGACCGGTCGCATCCTGGTCCGCTTCGCCTGGATCTCCCTGCTGCCGGTGGGCATCGTCTACTACTACTCGCTCGGCTTTTTGCTGCAGGGCATCGACAGCTGGTTCGACGTGGAGATCGACCGCGCCATGAAGGACGCGATCGCGCTCAACCAGGCCTCCCTCAATCTCAATCAGCGGGTGTTGCTCCGGTATTCCGAGCAGCTGCTCGAGGACATCGAGGACGATTCCCTGGCGACATCGGCACCGAGCCTGGAGGCCTTCCGGAGCCGCGCCGGGGCGTTGGAGGCCACGATCCTCGATGCCCAAGGACAGCTCCAGGGCTATGCCAGCGAGGACCCCACGCAATTGGTCCCGGATCCCTCGGCCCCGGGCCCCCCGGAGCGGGAGATTCTGCAACGGGTGCTTGCCGGCACCAACTATGTGGGGCTGGAGCCCCGTGCCGACGACGAGCTGGTGGTACGGGTTCTCGTCATGATTCCCATCAGCACTCCCCCGCGCGCGCTGCAAGTCATCTTTCCCACCTCCCAACACCTCAGCGGGCTCTCGCGGGACCTGGAAAACGCCTACAACCGCTATACCGAACTCGCCTATCTGCGCAAGTCCCTGAAGCTCAGCTTCTCCGTCACCCTGTCACTGGTGCTGGTATTCAGCCTGATGGCGGCCCTGATCGCCGCCTTCCATACGGCGCAACGCCTGGTGGCGCCGGTGGCGGACATCGCCCACGGCACCCGGGCCGTGGCCGCGGGCGATTACGAGCAACAGCTCCCGGTGCCGAGTCACAAGGACGAGCTCGCCTTCCTGGTAGCCTCGTTCAACGCCATGACCCACCGGATCGCCCAGGCCCGGGACACCGCGGCCCGCAGCCGGCAGGCGGTGGAGGCCCAACGGGCCTACCTGGAGACGGTGCTCGGCCGGCTATCCTCCGGGGTCGTCACCATCGCCCCCAACCAGTATCTGCACACCACCAACCCCGCCGCCCGGCACATCCTGGGTCTGCTGCCCAACGAAGCGCAAAGATGGAATCTGGGCGGACTCGCGCGCCGACACCCGCGGGTCTCGCCCTGGGTAAAGACGGTCCAGGCACATCTGGACGGACCGGAGGATTGGCGGGCCGAAATCACACTGCTCACCGACGAGGGTCGGCAGATCCTCCTCTGCCGGGGCGGCCCCCTCATGCGTCCGGGCAACGAAGGGCGCGGCCATGTGGTCGTCTTCGACGACATCACCACCCTGATGATGGCCCAGCGCGACGCCGCCTGGGGCGAGGTGGCCCGCCGCCTGGCCCACGAGATCAAAAACCCGCTGACCCCCATCCGGCTCTCCGCCGAACGCCTGCGTCACAAACTGTTACCCAAGCTTCAGGACCGGGACGCCAGCATCGTCGACCAGGCCACCGCCACCATCGTCGCCCAGGTGGAGGCCATGAAAAGCATGGTCGACGACTTCTCCAACTACGCCCGTCCACCCAAAATGGAGACCGAACCCCTGTGCCTGGACGACCTGGTCTCGCAGATCATAGACCTCTACCGTAGCGCCGGCTCCGACAGCGACCTGACGCTCACGCTCGCGGCCCCGGACGTCCGCATCATGGGCGATCCGCTACGCCTGCGCCAGGTCATCCACAACCTGGTGAAGAACGCCCAGGAGGCCATGGTCGACCATGCCGAGCCCCGCATCCTGGTCGCCACGGCGCAGGTCGAGCACGCCGGGCAGCCCTGTGTCGAGCTGCGAATCCAGGATCGCGGAGGAGGCATCGACGAGGCGCTGCTCGCCACCCTCTTCGACCCCTATGTCACCTCCAAGGCCAAGGGGACCGGCTTGGGACTGGCCATCGTCAAGAAGATTATCGAAGAGCACGGGGGTATCATCCGGGCGGAGAACGTGGACGGTGGGGCGCTTCTCACCGCCCGGTTTCCCGTAGAGGGTGTCGCCGAAGGTGGCACCCGACGCGGTCCAGGGAGGGACCGCCATGTTCGACCGCGGTAAGCGGTTGAACATGAAAGAATCGGGAAATCGCACGGGCAGGGATGCCCGGCCATTCATCGAGCATGTATGTGCTCGATGAATGGCGTGAAGCGGAAACCGCGTTTTCGCTTCACGGCTTGAAAAATTGC
>JAIZWN010000471.1 GCA_020443945.1 Candidatus Thiosymbion ectosymbiont of Robbea hypermnestra
TCAGAATATCCATCAATCCGTGCAGCTTGTTACGCTCAACCCGAGGAGCTTCCAGCGTGGAAAAATGTTCTTCAATACTAGAGTTATTCCCTTTGTAACATTCTTTAAAATCAGTATGTTACGAGGACCATTTGGCGTCTAACTGTCAGGTCCCGGATGATTACGATCCTTATTTTGAATCGACAGATTTTCGCAGATGAGAAACGAAATAATCTGTGAAAATCTGCGCAATCTGCGGATTTATAAGCAGGCCCCATTCGGCTTTGCGCCTTTGCGGTTCAAGCTGTGTCGCGGTGGTTTGCGGAGTCGAGGGGGCCGAGCCAGCCGAGGTCGTCGAGGATGGCGTAGACGGCGGGGACGAGGAAGAGGGCGGCGATGGTGGCGGTGGCGAGGCCAAAGGCGAGGCTGACGGCGAGGGGGATGAGGATCTGGGCCTGGAGGCTTTTTTCGAGCAGGAGGGGCAGGAGGCCGGCGACTGTGCTGATGGAGGTGAGGAGGATGGGGCGGAAGCGTTCTCTGCCTGCTTGTTTGGCGGCCTGGGGTACGGGGATGCCTTGGGCGCGGGCGGCGCGGATGAAGTAGACGAGGAGGATGGAGTCGTTGACGACGACGCCGAAGAGGGAGGCCATGCCGACGATGCTGGGGAGGGTGAGGTCGAGCCCGAGGGCGAGGTGGCCGAAGACGACGCCGATGAGGGCGGTGGGGATGACGAGCATGACGGTGATGGGGGCGAGGTAGCCGCGGAATTGCAGGGCCAGCAGCATGTAGACGCCGATGAGCCCGAGGAGGACGTTGCGGCCGATGGATTGGCTGGTTTCGGCGGCTTCTTTGCCTTGGCCTTCTACCTCGAAGCGCAGGTCCGGGTAGCGGGTGAGGAGTCCGGGGATGAATTCGGCGGCGGCGAGGGCCAGGAGTTCCTGGGCGTTGGCCTGGTTGCGGTCGAGGTCGCCCTGGATGCTGACGGCGCGCTGACCGTCGATGCGGTGGATGCGGGCCCAGCCGCGGATTTCCTGGAGGTCGGCGACTACCGAGAGGGGGACCAGGGCGCCGTCGCGGCCGATGATGGTGAAGTCTTCCAGGCTTTCGGGTCCGATCCGGTCGGCGGCTACGAGTCGCAGGTTGACTTCGTAGGATTCCGGTCCGACCGGGAATTCGTCTACCTTGATGCCTTGGAAGGCCCCGCGCACTTGGTCGGCTACGGCCTTGGCGTCCAGTCCCAGTACCCCGGCGCCGGGTTTGAGGCGGAGGCGGTATTCGCGTTTGCCGGGGCGCAGGTCGTCGCTGAGGTCGAAGACGCCGGCGAAGCCTTGCAGCCAGTTGCGCAGCTCGGTGGAGGCGGCCTTGAGCCGGTCCAGGTCGTAGCCGAGGAGGCGCAGGTCGATGGCGCGTCCGCCGGGGCCTTGGGTGGGTTCGGTGAATTTGATGGCGATGACGTCGGCCAGCTCGCCGGTCTCTTGCCGCCAGGCGTTGCGGAATTCGTCCAGGGGGGCGTCGCGGAGCTCGGCGCTCAAGAGGTCGGCGACGACGCGCGCCACATGGGGGCCGTTTTCGTAGGCGTCCGGGTTCTGGCCGAAGATGACGGTCCGGTTGCGCACCAGGTCTTGTTGTTCGGGCTGGCGTGGCTTGAAGCGCTGGTTGACCCGTTCCAGGGCCGCCGTCAGCCGGTCGACGATTTCTCGGGTGCGCGCCAGGGGGGTGCCCTGGGGGAGCAGGACCCGGGCTTCGATCAGGTCGCCGTCCAGGTCGGGGAAGGGTACGAATTTGAGTTTGCCTCCGGCGGGCATGGCCAGGGCGAGGATCAGGAGCATCAGGATCAGGCCCAGGGTGAGGTAGCGGTAGTCCACGGCGCGGTCGAGCAGGGGCCCGAAGCTGTGCTCCCGGAACCAGGCGAAGCCGCGCTCGAAGCCGGCCCGAAAGCCCGCCGGAACGCCTTGGTTGCCGCGCGGCGCCGAGTGGCCCAGGTGGTTGGGCAGGATGAAGAAGGCCTCCAGCAGGCTGACGGAGATGACCAGGATGAGGACGATGGGCATGACCCGCAGGACCTGGCCGATTTCCCCGGTGATGAAGGCCAGGGAGCCGAAGATCAGGAGGGTGGTGGCGAAGGAGGAGAGGATGCCCGGCAGGACCCGACGCGCCCCGGCGATGGCCGCGCGCATGGGGGGTTCGCCCCGGGCCATGCCGGCGGCGATGTTTTCGGCGATGACGATGGCGTCGTCCATGAGGAGCCCGATGCCGATCAGGAGGCCTACCATGGAGATCATGTTGATGGTGATCCCGACCAGGGGCAGGAGGAAGAGGGCGCCGAGGAAGGAGACGGGCAGACCCAGGGCGACCCAAAGGCTGTAGCGGAGGCCGAAGAACAGCCAGAGCACCAGGAAGACCATCAGCAGGCCCTGGGCGCCGTTGCGCAGGAGCAGGTCGAGGCGGTCCTGGACGATGGAGGCGCGGTCCTGGGTTAGGGCCAGGGTGATGCCCCGGGGGGCGCGTGCGCGCTCGGTGGCCACGAATTTCCGCACCCGGTCCAGCACCACCAGGGTGTCCTGGGCCCGGGTCTTGGCGATGTCCAGCACCGCCGCGCGGCGGCCGTTGAACAGGATGACTTCCTCGTCCCGGTCGAAGCGGTCGCTGATCTCGGCGATTTCCCCCAGGCGGATGGCCGCGCCGGTGGCGCCCGAGAGCACTACCAGGTCGTGGAATGCCTCGGCGCTCTTGCGCTGGTCGTCGAAGCGCAGCAGCAGGTCTTCGGGGCCGCCCTCCAGGCGGCCGGCCGGGCTGCCGACGCTGTGTCGGCGCAGGGCCTCGGCGACCTGGTCGGCGGAGAGCCCGTATTGGCGCAGACGCCAAGCCGGGATCTCGACGCGGATGTGGTGGTCGGAGAAGCCGTTGACCGTGACCTCGGCGACCTGGCCCAGGGCCAGCAGCCGGTCCTTGAGGGCCTCCGCGTAGGCCTTGAGGGCGAGGGGATCCTCGGGGCCGGTCACGGCGATGGACACCACCGGCTCGGTACGGCCCAGCTCCGTGATGACCGGCGGCTCGATCTGGTCGGGGAAATCGTCGATGGCGTCCACCTCGGACTTCACGTCGTCCAGAAAGCGCGTCATGTCCTCGCCCTCGCGCATCAGGGCGGTAGCGGCGCCGATCCCCTCACGGGCGTCGCAACGGAGCTCCTCGAGCGCCGTGATGCCCTCCAGGGCATCCTCCAGGCGCCGACAGACCGCGTCCTCCACCTCGGCGGGCGTGGCGCCCCGGTAGGGGATGCGGACCTCCACCTGGTTATGCTCGAGCTCCGGAAAGGTCTCGCGCTTGAGACCCGGCGCGGCGGTCAGCCCCAGGATCATGATGGCGGCCATGAGCAGATTGGCCGCCGTCGGGTGGTCGGCGAACCAGGCGATCACGGCCCCTCACCCCCGGCGGCGGACAGCTCCGCGATCAGCCCCTCATCCAGGGTCGGTTGCAGCAGCATCCCCTCCACCGCCGGCACCAGATCCGAGACCAGCACCCGCTCACCGGGCGTCAGCCCCTGCTCGATCACGGCGATTCGCCCCTGGCTGAATAGCACCCTCACCGGGCGGCGGCGCAGGCGATTCTCCTTATCCACCACCAGCACCGCTTCGTCCCGCACCGCCGCACGCGGCACCAGAATCCGGGCCCGGTGCGACTTGCCCCGCAGCACCACCTGCACGAACATCCCCTTGGAGAGCGGCGGTCGGTAGCCGGGGATGACCTTTTCGTAAGGGCGATCCACCGCCACCACCACGCCCATGGTGCGGGTCTGGGCGTCCACCTCGTCGTCGAAGCGCACGAACTCGGCCTCCCATTCCGCCAGGGAATTGCCCAGATCCAGCCGCACCAGGGGCGAAAAGCCCAGCAAGGTCGTCAATTGCTCGCTCACGCGCGCCGGGTCGAGCTTGAACTCCGGCCGACCCAGGAACAAGCGGCGCAGGGCGGACATGGCCATTTGCACCTCGATCTCCACCCGGTCCACCGCATCCCCCGCGAACAGGGTCTGGCCGACGGAGACGAACTGATCGGCCTCCACCTGCAGACCGGCCACCCGCAGATCGAAGGGGGCGCGGATCAGGCTGTGCGCCAGATCCCGCTCCGCGCGTTGCACCTTGGCCTGGAGAATACTCCTGCGCACCGGGATCAGGGCCAGGGTATTCTTGAGATTCTGCTCCGCCGCCCGGGCCCCGAGCACCGTCCGCTCCTTCTCATCCACCGCGCTTTTCGACGTGGTTCCCTTCCGCACCAGGCTCCGGGCCCGCGCCAGATCCTGCCGGGCCAGCGCCAGATTACGCTCCTCGATCGCCAGGGAGGCGCGGGCGTTCTGCTCCTGCACCTCGAGCTCCGCCAGCTCCGCCTTGGCCTCGATCAGCGCCAGCTCATAATCCACCGGATCGATACGCAGAAGCTCCGTGCCCTGATCCAGAATCTCGCCATCGCGCAGGCGGGGATGGATCGCCACCACCCGGCCCTTCACCTGGGCCACCGCCTCCCAGACCCGCGCCGGCCGCACCGGGCCATAGCCCTCGGCGATCGGCATCAGATCCAGCTCCCGCGCCTCGATCACCCGCACCATGCGCGTCGGCTCCCCGTGCCGGACCCTCGCCGGCGGCTCCTTGCCCGCGGTGAACCACAGCAAGACCACTACCCCGAGCACAATGGGAGGCACCAGCAGCAACCTACGCCAAAGGGATGGGCGCTCTGTCGTCATCATCCGTCTCCAATCGCCGGCGATCGACTCATATAAGGGTAGTCTTACGGCAGCCCACTCGGCTAGGGGGCGTTCTCAATTAACCGAATCCCCCGAAAATCAAATGCAGCAAACCCATACCCTTGTCGGTGGGTCACCGC
>JAIZWN010000472.1 GCA_020443945.1 Candidatus Thiosymbion ectosymbiont of Robbea hypermnestra
AATCCTGTTAATCTTGAAAATCCTGTGAATCCTGTCCTATTAGCAGATTGCGACGCGCATGCCGACAAAACCGTAACTTGTTTTGCTTTGGTTGTGTCCGATTTTCCGGCGGTTGGTAGCGATAGGATGCTATCGTCTGGGGTGTCCGTCCGCTGGTCGGCGCCGGGCAGGGTAGGTGCGAGGGGTCTGTATCACGCCGAATGGCATAGGGAATGGGGGTAACGGGGAATGAGAACCATGAGTGCAATCGATTCAGGCGGCGGATTCGATCGGACGGAGCCGGTTTTGAATGCCCTGTGTGGGCTCGCGTATGGGCTTATGAAGGTTCCCATCACCATCTGGATCAAGGATCCCCAGGGAAAGGCCATCATCCCTCAAGGCCAGGCGGGGCTGGGACCGGAGATCTTGACCGAGGCCACCGCTGAGGTTGGGGACGGCAGCCTGATTGACAGGATCATCGCGACCGGAGAGGAGGAAACCCTACCGGACGTCCGGCGGGATCCGGTACTGGGCCGCTGTCGATCCCTCACGGTAGGGGACCGGCGCGGGCTGATCGCCTTCCCGGCCCGTTGGCGGTCGGAAACCCTGGGCGTGATCGGACTCTTCGGCCTGGAGCCGAACGACCTGGATCAATCCCTACGCCCACATCTGGTCAGGATAGCCTTCCTCGCCGGCGAGCACGCTGGTCGAGTGCAACGTGGACGATTGATCGCGACGGCCACCCGCGATGTTGCCCAATCCCCAAACCTCTATAAGGCGATGGACATCATCGTCAAGACGGCCCGGAGTCTGACTGCCTGCGACGCCAGCGTCCTCTGGTTGTTGGACGGCCAAACGGATCGGTTCGTACTCGGTAGCCATTCCACGGATGTGGCGTGGCCTACCAGCAGACCTCGGGACAGGGACGGCCTGACCCGCGCTATTCTCGAGCAAGGCGAATCCGTTCGGATCGACGATGCCCGCGGAGACGGACGGGTCCGTAAAGAGCTGGTGGAGGCCGGGATACGCTCCCTGGTGGGGGTGCCAATCAAGCGGCAAAAGGAGACCATCGGCGTCCTGTTCGTCAACTCCCTGGAACCGGCCCGCTTCACCCCGAATGACGTCTATCTGCTGGGGGCCGTTGCCGGACAGGTCTCCGCCGGTCTGGGTTGGGCTCACCGGTTGCTGACGACCATGGACAGGGTGGAGCGGGCCATTGCCCGACTCTTTACCCTGGAGGATACCCTGCGCGACCTCTGTAAGCAAATCCAAACCGAGATGGGATTCGACTATGTGGCGGTGCAGCTGGCCCATCCCGAGGAACGGACCATCGAGACGGTATTCAGTACCGGTGGTGATTCGGACTGGACCGGCATTGCCAAGCACCCTATGGATACCCCGGAGGCGCTGCGGGACATCCAGGTGGATGTGGTGCGCAGCCATCCCCGACGGATCGAGATAATCCATGGTCCGGATCCCCGCTTCGACCAGTGGATTTATGAGCATTGGCACCATGAAAGCTATGTGCGGGCCTGGGTCCCCATGCTCTTGGTCCGGGATGGGTCGGGACAACTAAAGAGGAACTGGTGGCAGGATGCCCACTGGGAGCAAGTTCCCGAAGAGTCCCTACCTGGGAATGGATGGCGGTATGCCCTGGAGCTGCAACCCAACATTGAGAGGGATTACCCACTCGTCTATCCCCTGGGCACCCTGGAGGCCGGCTACAAGGGGGATCCCGGAAAACGCATTACCCCCGAGCAGGCGCGGCAATTGGCCGATCTGGTAAGCGCGGGCGCCATCGAGGTCCGCGACACCCAGCTGCCCAGCGTCCTCGAGACCGTGGCCGATGGGCTCCGGCGCATCCTGCGTGCGGATGCCGCCAGCCTCCACTTCTCCTATGCCCCGAACCCGACACGCCAGGATGGTTTTGCCTATGAAGTAGGCGCCGGCGACAGGGGCCTGCGATTTTTCCACCGAGCCAAGCCAGGTCACCACCACCTGGGCCATGAGGCCATCGAGCGCCAGAAGCCCAGATTCATCCTGGACGAGCATCGCGGAGAGAAGGCCGATGCCGTCAAGAAACTGGCGCCGAATCTCTATGACCAGGGGATCAGGGCAATTGCCGCCTTTCCCCTGGTTGTGGACGAGCGTAAGAGCCTCCTCTATGTCTATTTCCACACCGACCATCGGTTCACCGAGGACGAGATCCGCTGGGGCAAGGCCTTTTCCCAGAAGGCGGAGAATGCCATCCGCAACGCCACCCGGGAGCTGCGGGTCCGCGACCAGACCCGCTATCTCGCCAACATGCACAACATCGCCCGCATGATGGCGACGGAAACCAAACCGGACCAACTCCTGAAGGAGATCGCCGGCTATGCCGCCAATATCCTGGCGGCGGACGTAGTGACCATTTATGAGTACCTGGAGTCGAAGAAACGCTTTTCCGATTCACCGGCCCGGGCCGGGCGTTTGATCCACAGCGAAGCGGTCCATGGAACCGTCCCGGAGAATGTGGCTCGCATCATCGGGGACGGGAAGATTCATTATCTCGACGATTGCCTGATGAACCCTAAACTAACGGCAAAGGGCAAGGGTAGTTTCGTGGTTCGGGAGGGAATCAAATTCTGCATCCTCTGTCCGTTGCAGGACCTCGGCAAGACGGTCGGGGTGATGTTTGTCAACTACCGCAGCCCGCGACGATTCGGTACGGATGTGAGAGAGGTCCTGGTGCCAACCCTGGCGGCAGCGGCCGCTATGACCATCCGGGCGACCCGCAACCACGAGAAAATCAAACAGAACCTGGACCGAAAGACCAGGGAACAAAGGGCCCTGCGTCGGGTAGACCAAGCCATCGTCACTGGCGTGTCCGACGAGCGGCGAATCTTGGGCCTGATCCTGAGGGAGACTATGGCTATCACGGGCGCAAAGGTTGGCTTCTTTTTCCAATACGACCGTCGGCAAAAGAAACTCGATCCGGTTGCCCAGCATGGGTTGCCTGAAGATGTCCGGTTTGATGACCAACGACTATCCGAGGGGATTGTTGGGCAAGTGGTTCAAACCCGACAGCCTGTCCTGGTCGAGGATGTCTTGGCTCCTGAGTGGCGGGATATTCATCGTCCAATCGTACCCGAGACCCGGACCATGCTCGCCGTGCCTTTGCAGGATAAGGATGGCCTCTGGGGGGTGTTCAATATGGAGCACCCGGAACCGGGCGCCTTCGGGGAAGACGATCTCGGCCTGTTGAAGACCTTCGCCATCCAGGCGATGATTGTCGTGCATGGCGTAGATCTCTACAAACGGCTCGCACGCCAGATCCGGCCCCTGCGTTCCCTGAGCGTTATCTATTCCCACATGCAGGATCCGCGGCACGATCTCGATACCGTCCTGCGGCTCTTGTTGACCGGGGTAACGGCGGGCACCGGGCTCGACTTCAGTCGCGCGCTGCTCTTTCTGAATGACGAAGGGGAGGATATGGTCCGCGGCAAGATGGCGATTGGGGCCCGGACGCAACAGGAGGCGGATGCTATCTGGGGAAGGCTCAAAATTCGGGATGCACGATTCCCGAGTCCCGATAAGAACCTTGACTGGTACCTGGAACAGGCCGAGCGATTCGAGGCCGATCTCCGGATGGGAAAAGCCGATGACTGCCCGTTGAGTCAGGCAATCGAACAGCAACGATTTTCCGTGCAAGAGCTGAGGGGAACCTTCCAACGTTGCTTGAATGAACGAAGAGCGATCATTGTCAAAGACGGTGAGCCGGATCCCTTCCGTAGAATCCTTCGGGATATCACCGATACCGAGGAGGAACGGGCCTTCGCCTGTGTTCCTTTGGTGGGTCGCGCCAAGACGGAAGGGGTTCTGGTCGTGGATCACCGGTTTCTGATGACGGAACGGGAAATCGACGAGAGGGACCGCATCAGCCTCGAGACCTATGCCGGGGTGGCGGCCATGGCCATCGAGAACTTGAATCTACGGAATCACTCCGCGCAGGAGCGGGAGAATGCCTGGCGGGATTTTGCCCGTCAGGCCGCCCACAGTATCGGCAACCGCATCGCCCAGGCTGAGGGCTCGGCCTTTGTCCTGCGAAGTTCGCTGGGAGGTACAGTCGGTGATGACCATAGGATATTATTCGACCGGCTTCAGGATGCCTTCGAGACGACCAAGGAGCTGCTCACACGCTGGCGCGAACTGTTGAAACCTACCGAACCCGACCGGCAACGGCTGGATCTGGGTGAGCTACTGGCAAGGGTCGAAGAGCAAAACCGAGACCGACTCGGCACGGTACGCCTGACCATCGATTCCCCTGAACCGCCCATGGAGCTGATGGGTGATCCGCTGTTGCTCACGGATGCCTTCGCGGAGCTGATCAAAAACGCGATAGAGAGTATAGAGGGTGCGAAGGTACCCGATCCAGCCATTGCAATCCACGCCTACCGGGAAGGAAGCAGCGATTGGCTCCGTATCGAGGTCGTCAATCCGGGTCCCGGCATCCCCGGACCACAAAAGCAATCCATCTTCGAGCCCTTTTCGACCACCAAGGGCGGGCAGAGGGGCCTGGGACTTGCCAGCATCAAACAGTCCATCGAGGCCCACGGGGGCGCCATTGAGGAGACGGGTACGCCGGGCAAAACCGCCCGTTTCGTCATCCGCCTTCCCGCTCTGAACACCGAGCTTCCAAACCAATAGGAGGAGAAATCCATGTCAGAGGTTCAAATACTGGTTGTCGACGACGAGCCCGGGCTCCTGGAACAATTGAAATTCATCGCCGCCGAATCCACCGGGGGCCGAATATCCACGGCGACGAGTGCCGCCGAGGCCCGCCGGCTGATCGAGGAGAAGGATTTCGATTTGATTATCACCGACCTGCGTATGGAGAAAAATGAGGCTGGCCTGGAGGTAATCAAAGCGGCGAGGAATAAGGATTTCTGGACCCAGGTGATCCTGGTAACCGCCTATCAGATGGGGCCCGAGGCTATTACCAAAGGCGCCTATGACTATGTGCTCAGAACCGATCCTGGCAATTACCTCCAGCGCTTGCAGAAGCTAATCCCGGAGGCCCTGGAACGGCGGTGGCGGAAGCAGAAGGAAGAGGCAGATATGGAGACCGAACCTGCTATGGGAGATGTCCAATGATATCGAAAACTATCAAGGTGATTAAAGATCCATTCCTGGCCTTTTTAGTCGCCATGGCCCTATCGATACTGGGGATGCTTTGGTTGTTTCCCGGGTACACAAGGCATCCTTCTCTACCCTACCTGTATATTGCCGTAGTTGTGGTATTCGTGATACTCGGGATGTGGGCCCACTTTGCAACCGTTCGGCGAGAGAGGGATAGCCTCTTGGCAGAAAGGGACGATTTGGCGGACAAGTCTCGGGACACCTGGGATAAGCTTGAACGTTGCCTGAAAAAACTGCTGAAAGCGCGGTAGCAGCCAAGGGCCAAGTGACCAAATCATCCACTTTCCTTCATTGAACACCGAGTTTCCAAATCACTAGTGCCCCGTTTCACCTTATTTCTCACCCTCAGAGCCCTCCCAACCGCGCCCAGGCGAGAGGAGAGCACCGAGCGAGAGAGCCGCGCCACGCCTGGCCTTGGCGCGGTTGGGGGGCTCCCTTCGGACGCGACGAGAAGCGACCATCCGCTTCGTTGCGCGA
>JAIZWN010000473.1 GCA_020443945.1 Candidatus Thiosymbion ectosymbiont of Robbea hypermnestra
ACGGCTTCCCCAGGTACTCTCCAGCAAGTCCATTGATAACCTTTCTTGGTGTTTCCTTGGAAACAGAACGTACAAGGTTGGGGTGAGCTGGCAACCCCGACAAACTGCCCGGTTAAGCCAAAGCCGTTGGGGTTCGTCGCCCCGGTCGGGTGGCATCGGGTTTGTGAAGATTCGGTGGTTTGGCACCTCGTCGTCGTTCCGGGTGGGACCCCGGAACCCAGCTGCCAGGGATGGCAACTCGAAGCCGGCAACCGGCATTCGCTTTTTCCGCCGAGCCCACCCCCGGAGCGCCGCCTTCTGTGCGGCCGTGGTCGGCACGGCTCGGTAGTTCACGGGGACCTTCTTGCTTGCTTGCGGGTCCGTGCCCACGAAGCCGGCGAGACGCCGGCGATCCCAGTGGTAAGATGGGCAAAGCAAGCGCCTGGCAAGCGGGTACGGAGTTTCGGTTAAGCCACGGGGTTTGCGAACCGCGGTGACCTGTATAGAACGTTATGCGCGGGATTTCGTTAGAATACGAACGGTTTTTCATAAATCCCAGGACAAGGAAATGCTTCGAATATCGAGAGAACAATTCGCGCAGCTGCGGCGGGCGCGGGCACTCGATCTGGTACCGCGTTTCATCGAGCAGCTGCACGCGCAGGCCGTTGTCGACCCGGCGCAATGGACACCCGAGACGCTCCATGACGACACCGTGACGCAGGTCGAAACGGCGCTCGACCTTGGGCTCGGCTCTGGACGTGATGTCCTTGGATTTCTGACGCTACGTCACACCGTCGGTCTCGGTTTCGAACGTCTGCCCGAGGTCCATGCTGCTCTGACCACGCCCTCTCACCCGGAGGGGTGGCGGGTCGACCGCATGATGCACGCCTTCGATATCGGCTATTGGATCGGCGCGCGCGACCGGGTGCAGCGCGGAGTGGGTGAATAACCATGTCCGGCCCATGCAGCTCGATGTACACTGCCGCCGCCAGGATCGCGGGGTCGGTTTTGAATGGGCAGGTCGAGTGCCCGGAGCACATGGCCGATCTGTTCGAGGTCGTCCCCTGCAAGCTCGGACAGAAGGCCACCGACGAGACCCGCAAGAAGGTCGACGAGAAGATTCTCTGCGGGCTGTTCTGTTGCTGTCTCGATACCGGCGGCAACCAGGGTTGCGTCGAAGAGGCCCTGACCGCCGCCGACGCGGAGACCGGGTACCAGGCAAGGTATAAGGCGGAGGTCAGCTATAACATGCAGATCGACCCGCCCAGGCCGATGATGGAGAAGGACGGCAAAGGTAACCTGACCACGGAACCGATCTCCCGTGGTAACGTCAGTCACCTTGCCAACCGCGCGAAGAGGGAGTACGACCCGAAGGTCCCGGAGGAGTTGCGCAGAACGGAGGGTATAGGAGGATATCGCTGGCGTCGCCCGGATGTGGTCGTTGTCAAAGATCCCTCCAGGCCTCCACACAAGACGAATATCAGCCAGGTTATCGAAATGAAATTTCCCAATGACCGGCTGTCGCCCGATCAGAGAGCCGACTACGAAAGGATCGGCGGCAAAGGGAAACTCAAGGTCTATCGCAAGGATGAGCCATGCCGGTGCGGAACCGGGAAACGACCCGAGCCGGAACCCTCCACCGCGCCTGCACGGGCGCCGCGGCAAGTCGATCAGCCCGCTGAGCAGCCTGGCCCGACCGCCGTTGATTGGGCGATACTGGCCGGCCTCGGTCTTACCACTATCGGTCTGGCCTTGCTTCCTTTCGACGGTCCGGCCGGAGAGATAGCGGCCGGCAGCGCCACCGCCACCCAATGGGCTCTCATGTTCGCTCCAGCATCGTAAGGAGATACCATGGCCGAATCCGAACTTTCCCTGGACCGGACCCTCGACCAGTTCGATGCCGTCGAGATTCGGAATCCGCAAAACCCTGAACAGCTCGTCGGGCGTGTCGGGCTGGTCGGTACCTTCTATCTGCCGGCAAGTCCCGACCGGCCTTACCGTGAGCGTCTCGGTGCATTCGTCGATGGCTTCATCGACCAACACGCCGGCGCCTTCCAGTGGCGGACGGAGGGGGTGGGTGACAAGCTCTATGTCCGCCCACTCGACACGGCCGGCCGCTTCGAGGAGGCGGCCCGCCGCCTGGGAGCCGATGGGGTATTCGCGGGCATGGCGGGTTCCAGCCCTGCCGCTCATGATTACCCGGAGAGCGTACCGGGTACCCACCAGATCCAGTTCCTCTTCTCAGGCATTCCCCAACCACCCGGAGCAGGATACCTGCGCTTCAATCTGCCCTTCGCCTGGGAACGTGATACGCCCGGACCAGCCCTTCTGAGCTTGGTACGAGAACTGTGCGATCTCCTGTCGCCGCTGCATGGCTCATCCGGCATGGGTTTCGTGTACCCGACCGCCTTTGCCGACGTCTATGATGCCGGTACCGAGGGCGCCTTCTACGCCGCGGCCAGGCGCCTTCCCGGTATCGATGCCACTCCGCCGCTTACCAGGGAAGGGGAACTCGCGGCCTTGCCGACCTTGAATTGGCTGACCGCGGTGTCCGATCCGTTCCTGGAGCGCCTTGGCGGCATTGCCGCGGTCGACCGGATGCTCGAGGCCGGACCCTTCCGCAGCTATCCCTATCCGGGCGGGGTTTTGTACCAGGCCGGCTCGGCGCCGCTGGCCGGCGACCGCGACCAGGGGAAGATTCCCCTGCCGTACCAACAGCTATACCGCGCGTTGAAGCCGGTGATGATGACGAGCGTGGAAAACCCCTTCGTTCTGGATGGCGTGAGTGAAGACGAGGAGGCGATGTACGCGGCCTACGCGAGACGTTTCGAGGAGTAAAGCAAAGTCGCGGGTAGTGCTCGAGCATGTCAATTCAGGAGCTCGGTCGTGAATTCGGGCGGGTTCTGGAGCTGCTTCTTGACCGCGCACAGGTCCATCGCCCGGATGATCCCTTCCCGGTACTTGGGCGGAAACCCGGCCGGAAGCGTCAATTGCAACCGCGCGCGGGTTCGTAGCGGCTGCTTTCCTTCCCGCTCCCACAGCATATGCAGACGCAGGCCCGCGGTCGAAAGTGTCCGCGACTGGCAGAAATTCAGCGCATAGAAGCCCGCGCAGGCGGCCAGGGAGGCCAGAAACAGATCGAACGGCTGAGGCGCCGATGCCGCGCCCCCGGCCTTTACCGGTTGATCCGTGGCGATCTCGAAATCGCGGAGCCGGACATCGACCCGCTTACCGCCGGGGAAGGACACCTCCAGCTGCTCGCTCATAGTGTTACTGACCTCGACTTTGGGGGAGTGACTGATGGGTGATGTTGCGCTCGATCGATTCAACCGCGGGCCTGTTCGGCGCAATCGAGCGGGGGATCCGACCGGCTTCCTCGATTCCGCGGTAGACACGCCCGATGCCAGACAGGCTCTCAGCCTATGCCTGGGCATAGGCTGACATAGTTTACTCACCTCAGCGATCTTCCGCCTCTGTGAGCCAGGGCCGTTCGGTTTCCGCCTCACCTACCGATCCGGCGTTTACGGGAGTTACCTGCAATACGAGGGCACCTTGAAAAATTTAAGGTGCCCGTGCGGGGCAGGGAGGCCCCGCCATTTTTCAAGTACGTAAGTATTTGAAAAATGAAGCGAAGCGGAAATCGCATTTTCGCTTCGCGTCTTGAAAAATTGCAGGGAGGCAATTTTTCAAGGTCCCCACAAAGCCAAACCCTGGGTCAGATTCCCTTCAGGGTTTGCCGTTGCTTCTCGAACAGGCGAGAGGACTCCTTTCGATTCGCTTCCCGGATCGCACGTATCCCCTTAAGGTCCTCCCGAATTCTCCGGAGCTGCTTTTCGTACAGGCTCGGGCCTTCCTTGGTCCGATACCGGTTCAACCGTAGTTTCCTGCTCATGGACTTCCTCTTGGTTATCAGGTGCAGACATCGGGGATCATCAGCCGGAAATCATCCGGATAGTGATGCCCGAACGCCCGCGCGATCCGATAGCCCGCATCGGCATCGCCGCCAAAGGTTACCAACACCAGGTAACCGCGCGAGTTGCCTCTTTCTTGAGCCTTCCTCTCCATAAGGTCCGACAGGGCGTGATAGCCGGAAAAGCCGATCGGGCCGAGATAAACGATGTAGTCGTAGGCTTGGTCCAAGTCTGGTTTGAAGTCCATCGATTTCCGACTCCTGTGGTTCATCCAACGACCGGCTTCGTCGCGCCTGCAGGAGCCCCCCAACCGCGCCAAGGCCAGGCGTGGCGTTGCTCTCTCGCTCGGTGCTCTCTCTCGCCTGGGCGCGGTTGGGAGGGCTCTGGGGGTGAAAAATAAGGTGAAACGGGGCACTAGTACCCCGTTTCATCCTATTTTACGCTCTCAGCGCGGCGAGAAGCGGTCAGATGCGAGGCGCGTGAGCGCAGGAATAGCCAGCCCTATTTC
>JAIZWN010000474.1 GCA_020443945.1 Candidatus Thiosymbion ectosymbiont of Robbea hypermnestra
ACGGCTTCCCCAGGTACTCTCCAGCAAGTCCATTGATAACCTTTCTTGGTGTTTCCTTGGAAACAGAACGTACAAGGATGGGCAGTGAGTGAAACGAACCGCATCAGTGAACCTAAAGAATCCTGTCAATCCTGGAAAATCCTGTTAATCCTGTCCTATTAGAAGGTTGCAATGGGTATCCAGCCGGATTGATGGGCACGCGGCGCTGTGGGCATTCGACCAGCCGCCGGGGTTTGGGAACC
>JAIZWN010000475.1 GCA_020443945.1 Candidatus Thiosymbion ectosymbiont of Robbea hypermnestra
ACGGCACCACCGCTGACAGGTCGAGCAATTCTGCGTGGTTCGTGCGGTCTTCCAATCGTACAGGATTAACAGGATTTTCTTAGATTTTCAGGATTTCTTTACTGTTGGTAATATGCGGACCAAGAACAGCGAACATCTGTGAGTTCAAAGTGCTTGAAACGGTTCCGAGGGCGGCGGAAATTCAGTTGGTCAATGACTTGGTCGCAACGGGAATCGACAGCGGACTACGGGTCAATTTTGGACACCGTGTCACCGTGCGGCGAAGGTTCAGAATCCACAAAAAATAATCCTGAAAATCTAAGAAAATCCTGTTAATCCTGTCCTATTAGCAGATTGCGACGCGCGTGCCGACAAAACCGTAACCTATTTTGGTTGTGTCCGGGATTCGGCGTATATACCCAGGGACAACAAAATTACAACACCACCCCGACGGGCATCGCTGTTTACTCCCCTTCTCCCCTTCTCCCCTCTCCCCGCCCCCTCCCGATGGGAGAGGGCGTAAACCGGGGCCGCTCGAAACCTTGAGGTCGACGCATGTACCCCTATGGTCGCCTGCGCTCCCCCGGAAGCAGGACCTGGATGGTCGGGGTTTACCATCACGCCGGTCGATGCCCGCGGTCCCGAGTCCATGCAGGGCGGGGCGGTGGGTCGAGCCCTTCCGGGTAGTCCGCGCGCAGGAAATAGAGGCCCTGGGGTGGGGCTGTGACGCCGCCTTGTCGGCGATCCCGGAGCCGCAGCAGCTCCCCGACCCAGGAGGCCGGCCGGTCGCCCTGCCCGATGGCCATGAGTACGCCGGCGATGTTGCGCACCATGTGGTGCAGAAAGCCGTCGGCCCCGATGCGCAGCTCGATAAGCTCCCCGCGCCGTTCGAGCGCGAGGTAATGCATGCGCCGCACGGGGCTTTTGGCCTGGCACCCCAGGGCGCGGAAGCTGGTGAAATCGTGCTCGCCGACCAGGGCCGGCGCGGCGCGGCGCATCGCGTCCAGGTCGAGCGCCCGATGCACCCAGACCACCCGGTTGCGCAGCAGGGACGGGCGCGTCGGGCGCACCAGGATGCGATAGAGGTAGTGACGGGCGATGGCGCGGAAACGGGCGTGAAACTCCGGGCTCACCGGGCCGGCCCAGAGCACATTGACATCCGGCGGCAGATTGACGTTGGTCCCCAACACCCAGGATCGCTCGCTACGCCGCGCCCTGGTGTCGAAGTGGATGACCTGCTCGATGGCGTGGACCCCGGCGTCGGTGCGCCCGGCGCAGTGTACCCGGACCCGGTGATCGGCGACCCCGCCGACGGCCCGTTCCAATGCACCCTGGACCGTGCGTCGGTTATCCTGTATCTGCCAACCGTGAAAGGCGTCGCCATCGTACTCGACCCCCATGGCGATGCGAACCGTCTCATCCACCGGCATCGTGGTTGCTACCCTTTAAGAATCGGGCAATGTGGGGAGAATACCGCCAAGGCCGGGGGCCCGCCACCTGTGCGCTACGCCGGGGGGTTGTCATCCGCCGGTCCACCAAGGGAGGGTGTCGGGTATCGCCTGTTGTGGCGCCCTTCCGGGGCGGTGTGGCAAATCGCCGGTACAGAGGATCTTGCGGCCTGGTGGTTCCGCGTGAAAGCAATCGGCCATGAATGTACAGCTGAATCCCTTCTATAAGAAGTTCCTTATGCTCATGATCGTGCTCGGGCCGATCATCTGGTTGGTGTTTACCGCGGATGGGCAGCGCCGGACGGATCTGGCGCTCTTGTACCTGTTCGGCAAGGGGGAGCTCAATCTGGCTATCGAGAGGCTGCACGCGGAAATGACGGAGGCCCAGTTCCGGGGGCTGTTCCCGGATCTGGCGCTTGTCTGTGACGAGGGGGCCAATCCCTTCGGGGATCGGCTCTGTACCGCCGAGATCGGGGCGTTCAACGCCATACCCGCGCGCGCCTTTACCCTGTTTCTGAGCGGCGACGGGCTGCGCGCGGCCAAGCTCATCTATCGCCGGGCCTACCACGGGACCCTGCAGCGACAGCTCACCAAGCGTTTGGGGTGCCCGGATCGGCGGTCGCCGCCGGGTCGGAGCCTGATCGAGGGCCCACTCGTGTGGCAGGTGGACGACGGTCTCTTGCTGCTGCCTGCCAGGGAGCCGGAAACGGACGCGGATGCGGCGCTGTTCTGGTTGTCCGGGACGGCCGTTCGGCAGCGCCGTCACCCGCCGGATGGCAACGGGTAACCGCCCCTGGATGGGGTTGTCTGGCGGGTAACTCGCGTAGGATGCGGGGCAAGTGAAACGAACCGCATCAGTGAACCGATACGCAGTCGATGCGGTTCGC
>JAIZWN010000476.1 GCA_020443945.1 Candidatus Thiosymbion ectosymbiont of Robbea hypermnestra
AGATGGCCGTTTCTCGTCGCGCCCGCAGGGAGCCCCCCAAACGCGCCAAGGCGAGGGTACACCCTTTAGGCGATTCCGGCGTGCTGCGTCTTGGCGCGTTTGGAGGGGCTCTGAGGGTGTAAAATAAGGTGAAATGGGGTACTAGAGGTGTCCGCAGGTAGTTTTCGTTTGGCGGGTGGGCGTGTAACATAGGCCGCCGTGCCGCAGTGTCCATGAGGTTGCGTGCCCTTCGATGCCGCATGATCGTTGCACGCAGATAAGACCAATAAAGGGGGGGAAGCGTGTGGAGCTGATAAAGACAGATATCGCAATTGTCGGGGCCGGCGGGGCCGGCCTGCGCACGGCCATCGCCGTCGCCGAGAGCAATCCGGATCTGAAGGTGGCCTTGATCTCGAAGGTGTACCCCATGCGCAGCCATACCTGCGCGGCCGAGGGCGGGGCAGCCGGGGTCATCAAGCCGGACGACAGCCTGGAGCTGCATTTCAACGACACGGTGGGCGGCGGCGACTGGTTGACGGACCAGGACGTGGTGGAATACTTCGTCAACGAGGCCCCCAAGGAGCTGTTGCAGCTCGAGCACTGGGGGTGTCCCTGGAGCCGGGAGCCGAACGGGTCCGTCGGCGTGCGCCCCTTCGGCGGCATGAAGATCAAGCGGACCTGGTTCGCGGCCGACAAGAGCGGCTTTCATATCCTGCATACCCTGTTTCAAACCTCGCTCAAGTATCCGAGCATCGAGCGCTTCGACGAGTTTTTCTCGATCGATCTGCTGACGATGGATGGCCGCTGTCAGGGCGTGGTCGCCATGGAGATGAAGAGCGGGCGCCTGTTCCAGTTCCAGGCCAAGGCGGTGGTCCTGGCCTCGGGCGGGGCCGGCCGGATGTTCCCCTTCAGCACCAACGGGGCGATCAAGACCGGGGACGGGACGGCCATGGCCTATCGCGCCGGGGTGCCGACCAAGGATATGGAGTTCGTCCAGTATCACCCGACCGGCCTCTTGGCGACGGGCATTCTGCTCACCGAGGGCTGCCGGGGCGAGGGCGGCGTGCTGCGCAACAAGGACGGCTACCGCTACCTGCAGGACTATGGGATGGGGCCGGAGACGCCCCTGGGCGAGCCGGTGCTCAAGACCATGGAGCTGGGACCGCGGGACCGCCTGAGCCAGGCCTTCTGGCATGAGCAGCAAAAGGGCAACACCATCCCCACTCCCTGGGGCGACAGCACCCACCTGGATATGACCCATCTGGGCGAGAAGCACATCGACGAACGCTTGCCCCTGGTGCGTGAGCTATCCATCACCTATGCCGGCGTCGATCCGGTCAAGGAACCGGTTCCCATCCGCCCGGTAGTGCACTACATGATGGGCGGGATCCATACCGACATCGACGCCAAAACCCCGGTCCCCGGGCTGTACGCCGTCGGCGAATGCGCCTGCGCCAGCCTCAACGGCGCCAACCGTCTGGGCTCCAACTCGCTCACCGAGCTTCTGGTGTTCGGCAAGCGGGCGGCCGGAAACGCGGTGCAATTCGCCCGCGAGCAGACGGCCGAGGCCGATACGACGGCGCTCCGGGAGCAGGCGGACAAGGCCCTGGACAAGGTCAGGGAACTGGTCCAGAAAAGCGGCGGCACCGAATCCATCGCCGGGCTGCGCTCCGAGATGGCGAAATCCCTGGAAGAAGGCGCGGGGATCTATCGTACCGAGGAGACCTTGCAGAAAACCAGCGACACCATCGCCGAGCTGCGCAAGCGGTACCCGGCTATCGAGCTGCACGACAAGAGCAATGTCTTCAATACCGACCTGTTCCAGGCCCTGGAGCTCGAAAACATGCTCGCCCTGGCGCAGACGGTGGCGGACGGCGCCCTGGCCCGGAAGGAATCCCGCGGCTCGCATCAGCGCCTGGACTACGAGGCGCGGGACGACGAGACGTACCTGAAACACACGCTGGCCTATTACCAGGGTAAGGAAGCACCCCGCATCGATTATCATGATGTGGTCATCACCAAATCCAAGCCGGGTGTTCGGGATTATTCGGGAGGGGCCAAATGAGCCAGGTACAACTAACGCTCGAGATACTCCGCTACGATCCTGAAAAGGATCAGGAGCCGCGTTTTCAGACCTATTCGGTGGCGTGCCGGGAAGAATGGATGATTCTGGACGCCGTCAACTACATCAAGGACGAGGTAGACACCACGCTCAGCTACCGCTGGTCCTGTCACATGGCCGTCTGCGGCAGCTGCGGCATGATGATCGACGGCAAGCCCAAGCTGGCCTGCAAGGCCGCCGTGCGGGACTATGCGAACAAGACAGTCCGCATCGAACCCTTGGCGAACTTCCCCATCGAGCGGGATCTGGTGGTCGTTCAGGACGACTTCATGGAAAAGCTCAAGCGGGTCAAACCCTACGTCATCCGCAAGGAAGAGCAGCCCATTGAGGAAGGCGAGTACAAGCAATCACCGGCCGAGCTTAAAAAGTTCAAGCAGTTCACCCTCTGCATCAACTGCCTGTGCTGCTATGCGGCCTGTCCCGAGTACGCCTTGAACCCGGAGTTCATCGGGCCCGCGGCCCTCACCATGGCCCACCGCTACAACGCGGACTCCCGCGACCAGGGGCAAGCCGAGCGTCAGAAGGAAATCGCCACGCCGGAAGGGGTGTGGGATTGCTCCTTCACCGACACCTGCTCCATCGCCTGTCCCAAGCATGTGGACCCGGCAAGCGCGCTCCAGCAGCTCAAGATCGCCACCACCGTCCAGTGGTACAAGGAATGCATCGGTATTGGGGGGAACTGAATCATGGCCTATGTGAGACCCGTTTCCAAAACCACCTGGTATCTCAAGGATCCCAACTATGCGATCCACATGCTCAATGAGATGACCAGCCTCTTCGTCGGCCTCTACGCCCTGCTCCTCTTGTGGGGGATCGGCGCCGTGGCCAGCGGTCCCGACGCCTATGGGGCCTTTCTCAAGACCCTGACCGGCCCGGGAATGCTGACACTCCTGTGGGTCACCACCCTCGTCATCTTCTACCACGCCATTGCCTGGTTCAAGGTGACCCCCAAGGCCATGCCGATTCAGAAAGGAGAAGAGTTCGTACCCGGCGGCGTGATCGCCGGGGCGCACTACATCGTCTGGATCCTCTTCTCTCTGGTCGTTCTGTTTCTCGCGGGGGTGTTCTGAGATGGCCAAAGTCAACAAAGCCCTGTTCTGGAGCCTGTTCGCCGCCGGCGGCACCCTGACCGCCTTCGTCTTTCCCGTGCTGGCGCTCATCACCCTGCTCGCCGCTTACGGGAATCCGCCCGATATCATGGCCTTCGAGCAGATGCGGGGGCTGCTGGCCAACTGGTTCGGCAAACTGGTGGCATTCGGTCTCGTCAGCCTGGGATTGTGGCACGCCGTCCACCGGCTACGGGTAGGCCTGCACGGCCTGGGACTGCGGGCCGACGGCGTCGTAGCCTTCCTGGGCTATGGCCTCGCCCTGCTCGGCACCCTCCTGACCGCCTACTACCTCCTGCAGATCTGACCTAAGGGTCCGCCCCTGCCGCTACACGGGTACCAGTGCTCCGTTTCACCTTATTTTTCGCTCTCAGCGCGGCGAGAAGTGGCCAGCCGCGAGGCGCGTGAGCGCAGGAATAGCTAC
>JAIZWN010000477.1 GCA_020443945.1 Candidatus Thiosymbion ectosymbiont of Robbea hypermnestra
AGATGGCCGTTTCTCGTCGCGCCCGCAGGGAGCCCCCCAAACGCGCCAAGGCGAGGGTACACCCTTTAGGCGATTCCTGCGTGCTGCGCCTTGGCGCGTTTGGGGGCTTAAGAGGGTGTAAAATAAGGTGAAACGGGGTACCAATTACCGGTGGAATTTCAGGTATCGGCCGGGCCATCGCCTTGGCGTTCGCCGAAGAAGAGGCCAAGGTGATGGTGGCAGTGCTGAAGGCGGGATGCGTTATCCTTTCCCGTCTTATGCGGGCTGCCGAAAGCAGACTTGATTCTGCCAATAAATGTACATACAATAATTACATGCAGATCGAGTACGACACCCGCAAAGACGCGAGCAACCTTCAAAAGCACGGGGTGTCGCTGGCGCAGGCAAGGGACTTCGAGTGGGACACGGCGGTAATCTGGAACGATAGGCGCTGTGACTATGGCGAGCCGCGTATGTGTGCACTCGGGTATATCGGCAGGCGGCTCTACTTTGCTGCCTTCGTGGACAGAGATAAGCGCCGACGGATAATCAGCTTGCGAAAAGCCAACCGGCGAGAGATCGACCACTATGCCCAAACTTAAGCCAAAGGCTCTTTATGGATTCCAGACTGATCGGAGAGGACGGCGGTCCGTAGCACTCTGACCGATGACAGAACAGGCAGTCTTTTCTCAACAACAACAGCAAGTTGTACAATGTCCCGCTGGCTTGCTGAGAAGGCGAATTTGCGCAAAATATTCTACCAGTCTGGAATCCATAAAGAGCC
>JAIZWN010000478.1 GCA_020443945.1 Candidatus Thiosymbion ectosymbiont of Robbea hypermnestra
GTGGCTCTCTCGCTCGGTGCTCTCCTCTCGCCTGGGCGCGGTTGGGAGGGCTCTGAGGGTGAAAAATAAGGTGAAACAGGGCACTAGCCACACCCACAAATCAAGCACTCAGGTAGAGAGGCCGGGGCCGGAAATGTACCATGGCGGCACGAAACCCGGCCCTCTCGGTTCGCCTAAACCTACTTTTTGGCCTCTCTCATTTTCTGGAGAACATCAAGCAAGCCAACCAGATCAGATTCGAGTTCTTCATGGCCGAACGTATCTGCAACGGCCATGAGGTCGATAAAGCTCTCTCTGGTTCTGGCTTTTACCTTCTTCTCCAGGAAGCTGATCGTCTCCGTTACCTCGCGGGAGGGGGATTGATCCCGCTTGAGCATTTCGACGGCTTCGAGTACGGTGTTAAACATGGTTAATCACCACTCATTATCGACCTTATTTATTACGATGTTCATCTAAATCCGTCTCCCTTTGGCCGCTAATATCCGGCCTAGAAACGATCAAGTCGTAATCCCTTTTAAGGTCTTCTGCGATTTTCAAGATACCAAGCTCTTGCCTACTCGGCTTGTCATTTCCATCAAGTGTTATCATTCGATCAGATTTATGAGCAATCGCAGAAGCAATATGAATGGCATCTGGAGTAGATAACCAAACCTCTTTGTCTCCACGTGGTTTGATATATTTGTTACGCAACTCGACAGCCAGTTTGGCTACTGGCGGGCTAGCATCAACCCAAGAAAAATTCGACCGCTTAGAAATTCCTTCAAATAATAGCCTTTGCCCATCAGTCAATTTAAATGGCAATACTTCAACCAATGTAATTGCTGACGTGATCAATACTATTTCGCCAGCATCAAATGATCTTTGAGTCTGTCTAATACCCTCTAACTCACCATCTCGGTGATCCTCCGCCTTGATTAAGGCATAGAAGACACAAGAGTCCCAATAGATAATATCTCTATTGCCACTCATTCCTTATCCTTCGTATGAATTCTAATGTTTCCAATTCTCCGGTAACATTTGGATTTATACCATATAGCTCTCCGAGCTTCGGCAGTTCGTCATCCGGGGGATGTATATCAATACGCGCAACAGAGCATTCGTAAGGCGTAAAATGCCTCGGTCTATACTTTAATTCGCCTGTAACGGTTACGGTGTGATTAACTGCCGCGATAGCTTTATCCATCATGCTGCGACGATCAAACACACACCTAACGTCTTGTGGACCAGAGGCTGGATAGATATTGAATGTGCAGGGCTGACTATGGCTATTAAAGCGTTCCACAACACCTTTTATAGCGCCCCAGCTAACAATAGCAGAGCCAATTAAATCATCTATGGCATCGCTTAATTTCTTATCTATAGCAGCCATTCGGTTTTTATCCGTTTGGAGCCATATCCGTTTGAAACGATTTCCTAACCCATTAATGAGGTTAGCCGCATTATCCAAGAAGGCATTGGTGGCATCGACAGGGATTATCCCATCATCTCTAATAGAGCCAAACCCGGAAATAAGATACTCTACTGTTTGGACAGAAAAATCTTTTGCTTGATCACGTGGCTCAGCGGTTAGGGTGATTGCTGCCGGACTTTCATTGCTGAGCCCGGAAACCAGATAATGGGACGTTGGGCGACGTTCTCCAGAAACTATTTCGTCGGAGGCATTCAGTAATCTCCTTATAGTATTCAGATCGTTCAGAAGAGATGCAAAATCAACATCCCCTCCATCTTGGTCAAGCCCCTCAAAATGGATAGTAAGTGCTGCACTGTTTGCCAGCGTGCGCTCGGTGTCAATCATATAGCCCTCGCCGCCTCTTCAAAGGCCGCATCGGTGGTGTCTTAGATTTGTGGTTTCCAGGATCCAGCGTAGAGACCGCCCCTCACCATCATGGTTGTCCGCAGATTACGCCGATTTTCACGGATTACCGCATTTTTTCATCGGCGAGAATCCGCG
>JAIZWN010000479.1 GCA_020443945.1 Candidatus Thiosymbion ectosymbiont of Robbea hypermnestra
CACCCCTCTTTCAAGCTCGCGCAACGACGCAGATGGCCGTTTCTCGTCGCGCCCGAAGGGAGCCCCCAAACGCGCCCGGGCAGCGTGACAACACTTGGTAAGAGAGTGCACACGGTGCCTTGCCTGAGCGCGTTTGGGAAGGCTCTGAGGATGTAAAATAGGGTGAAACGGGGTACTAGGAACATAGCTTATCACCCCGGATCGGTCACCGGCCTGGCCCCGAACACCGTGGGCCTATCCTGGCCGAGTCCACACCGCCTTTGGGGCGAGTAGGCGCAGAAGCCATTCCGTATCCAGATGTTGCTGAACGTTGTCGGCCAGCCGGTCGATAGCCGCTTCCCGCGCGGCGCGAAAGTCCGTCCGTTGTTGCTCCCGCAGTCCCGCCCAGTCCAGTAAGGCCGCGCAGGCCGTGTCGAGATCGAACAGGCCGTGCACATAGGTACCCAGGATCTGGCCGTCGCCGCTCAGGGCCCCATCGCGATGGGTATCCAGCAAAACCGCCGGGCGTGCCAGCGCCGGCCCTCGGGTTATCCCGACGTGGATTTCGTAACCGCTTACCGCGGCGTCGCCGAGGGTGAGTCGGCCCCGGACGTTGCGTAGTTGCTTCTCCGGTTCCAGGCCGGTCTCCAGCGCGAGCAACCCGAACCCTGGGGTACTTCCCGGCTCCCCCTCCAGACCACGGGGGTCGTGCACTTGGCGTCCGAGCATCTGAAACCCGCCGCAGATGCCGATGAGTTTGCCGCCATGGCGCAGGTGCCGCTGCAACGCCGCCTCCCAACCCTGCTCCCGCAGCCAGGCCAGGTCGGAGCGCACGTTTTTGGAACCCGGCAGAACGATCAGATCGGCGGGCGGGATGGCCTCGTCGTGGCCGACGAAGCAGAGATCCACCTGGGGGTGCAGGGCCAGGGGATCGAAATCCGTATGATTGCTGATGCGCGGAGGTACGGGAACCACGACGCGCAGGTGCTCGGTGTCGGCCGCCGGCGCGACCTCTTGCCGGCGCGTCAGGGAGTCCTCCGCGTCCAGACGCAGTCCGTGCAGATAGGGCAACACTCCCAGCACGGGCCGCCCGGTCTTCTCCTCCAGCCAATCCAGCCCCGGTCGCAGGAGCTCGAGATCGCCGCGAAACCGGTTGATGACAAAACCCAGGGTGCGGGCCCGTTCGCTTTCCGATAGCAGGGCCAGGGTGCCATAGAGCTGGGCGAACACGCCCCCGAGGTCGATGTCGGCAATGAGAATCACCGGGCAATCGACGGCCTCGGCAAATCCCATGTTGGCGATATCGCCGGTGCGCAGATTGATCTCCGCCGGCGACCCCGCGCCCTCGACAACCACGGCCTCGAAACGCGCGGCCAGACGCCGATACGCTTCGAGCACCGCCTCGCGGGCAATGGGTTTATATTCATGGTAGCGACGGGCGTCCATATTGCCCACCGCATGACCCCGGATGATGACCTGAGCGCCGATGTCGGTATTGGGCTTGAGCAGAACCGGGTTCATATCGACCCGTGGCTCTAGCCGGGAGGCGACCGCCTGCAACGCCTGGGCCCGTCCGATTTCGCCCCCGTCCGCGGTCACGGCGCTGTTCAGCGCCATATTCTGGGGTTTGAAGGGCGCGACCCGGATCCCCTGCCGGACCAGCCAGCGGCACAGGGCCGTTACCAACAGGCTCTTACCCGCGTTCGAGGTTGTGCCTTGCACCATCAGGGTCGGGGCGGTCATGTCCTTAACTTCCTCTCACCGGGTCATCGAACGGTATGTGCGGTGCTTGGTAGTGTTGTAATTTTGTGATCTGTGATGTTGAATCCGCGGATTACGCAGATTCTCGCCGATGAAAAAATGCAGGTAGTGCTGTGATCTATAGGATGATAGGACAGGCAAAGCCTAGCGTGGTCTCGCGCCCCATCCTACAGATTTTA
>JAIZWN010000480.1 GCA_020443945.1 Candidatus Thiosymbion ectosymbiont of Robbea hypermnestra
CACCCCTCTTTCAAGCTCGCGCAACGACGCAGATGGCCGTTTCTCGTCGCGCCCGAAGGGAGCCCCCAAACGCGCCCAAGCCGCGTGACAACACTTGGTAACAGACTGCGCACGGTGCCTTGCCTGGGCACGTTTGGGAAGGCTCTGAGGATGTAAAATAAGGTGAAACGGGGTACTAGCACCGCCGCGCGCAAGGACTGGAAACAAGAACCACGAAGGGAGGGACCAATCGATGCAGGCATCGACCCGCTGGCATGTCTTCACGGACGCCGAGGCCCTCGCCGCCGCGGCCGCGCGACGCATTCTGGCCGCGGCGGCGGCGGCGCTCGCAACCCGCGGCCTCTTTCGCATCGTATTGGCCGGCGGCCGCACGCCGCTACGGACCTATGGGCGGTTATCCCAAGCGACAACCGACTGGACAGGCTGGCGGATCTATTTCAGCGACGAGCGTTGCCTGCCGCCCGCTCACGAGGAACGCAACAGCCGGACCGCCGCGCTCGCCTGGCTCGATCGGGTCCCGATCCCCGCAGCCAATATCCACCCCATTCCCGCCGAGCGCGGGGCCGAGACGGCGGCGTTCGCCTACAGCCGGGTGGTGAGCACCGCCCTGCCCTTCGATCTGGTCACCCTGGGTATGGGAGAAGACGGCCACACCGCGAGCCTCTTTCCGGGTCAGGTGCATCCGACCACGGCATCGGTACTGCCCGTCCATGGGGCGCCCAAACCCCCATCGGATCGGGTCAGCCTGAGCGCGAACACCCTGAGCAATAGCCGCGAGAGCCTGATCCTGGTGACGGGTGTCGGAAAACGGGAGGCCATTGCGGCCTGGAGGCGAGGCGAGCCCTTACCCGTAGCCGGCATCGGCGGACAAGGAGGCGTGGATGTCCTGCTCGACCAAGCCGCCGACCCGGACCGACGCCCACCGCCTCGAGTGCGGTAGCCCCCTACTTTTTTAACCGCAAAGGCGCAAAGGACGCAAAGTTTTTTGGGTGGTGTTCTAACTTTGTTGTTTCCGGGATTCAGTGTATATACCCAAAGACAACAAAGTGACGGCACCACCGCTGA
>JAIZWN010000481.1 GCA_020443945.1 Candidatus Thiosymbion ectosymbiont of Robbea hypermnestra
GGGCGCGTTTGGGGGCTCCCTTCGGGCGCGACGAGAAACGGCCATCTGCGTCGTTGCGCGAGCTTGAAAGAGGGGTGGCTATTCCTGCGCTCGCGCGCCTCGCATCTAGCCGCTTCTCGCCGCGCTGAGAACGCAAAATAAGGTGAAACGGGGCACTAGAGCCGGAAGCTCGTCAGTTCGTCCTCGGCGTCCAAGGTGCCGGTGACAGGACCCTCGTCCTCTCCGTAGACGGGTTCGCTATCCGGCTCGACCGCGACCTGCCCGAGCAGCTCCCGCCAGTCGGCCTCCGGATTTTGCTCAAGCACGGCCAACAGGTCGAGAAAGGCCCTGATGGTGTTGCGCGGCGTGCGGAAGTAGGCATCGCCTATGACCTCGGAGCAGTGGGTAAGAAACGCATGCAGGCCCTCGTCCGAAATCAGGTAGGCGCCTTGGTCCTCCATCGCTATCAGGTGCCGGAGCTTGGTCAACAGGATGTAGAGGTCCTCGGGCGTGAGGCTCTCAAGTCGAATCACCGGCCCGCTGTGATCCTTGAGCCCCCCGGCGGTGAACGGATTCTCGGCCAAGCGGGTGGCGAGGGCCTCGTAGGAGTAGAGGCCGCGACGGGTGTCGGTAAGGAATTCAGGCGTGCCACTCATCAAGATGCCGAGACCTTCAGCTTGGCCCTGATGGCAATCGTTGAGGATGCGCAAGATCTGTTCGTAGTTGGAGCGGCGCGCCTTGGTATTGGCCAGGCGATGCAGGTTGACGAGCTCATCATAGCCGATCAGCAGGCCCTCGAATCCGGCCAGGCGCACGAAACGGGCCATAAGCTTGAGGTGGTCGTAGACCGAGTCGTCGTCGATGATTACTCTCACACCAAGCGCCTTGCGGGCGTCGGTCTTAGTCGTGTACTCGGCGCGCATCCAACGCACCGCGTCCGTCTTCAGCCGCTCATTACCGCTGTCGTGGCCGCGCCAGTAGGCCTCGACCACCTGGGCGAAGTCGTAGCCGCCCACAAGCTCCGTAAGGGGCGCCATGCGTGCCTGGATGGCCTCTTCCGGGGTGATCCCCTGGGCGGTCGCCTGCTGCAGCGAGGTGGTGATGAAACGCTCGGCGACGCTTGCGAGCGCGTTGCCCTCCGGATTCGAACGGGTCGCGAGGTTGCGCATCAGCTCGGCATAGAGCCCGCGCGCCTGCCCGCCGGTGGCGTGCAGTCGCCGGTCCGGATTGAGGTCGGCATGGGCGGTGACCAACCGCTTTTCATGGGCGATCGCATAGATCAGCCGCAGGAAGAAGGTCTTGCCTGAACCATACTCACCGATGATGAAACGCATGGCGGCGCCACCGTCGGCGACGGTCTCGATGTTTCTCAGTAGCGCCGCCACCTCTTCGGCGCGCCCAACCTGTATGTGCTGTTGGCCGATGCGGGGCACAACGCCCGCGCGTAGCGAGTCGATGATCGCCGTGCGTTCCTTCTTACGCAGCTTCGCCATGTTGCATGCCCTCCCAGGTTTCCCGATCCAGCGCATAGCCATCGTCGTCGCCGTCGAGCAACGGAGCGTCACATAGCTCGAAGGCCGCCTCGTTCAGCCGGTCGACGGCGCCTTCCGGCATCAGCCCCAGCCGGCCCGTAAGCTCGGCGAAGGCATCTCTATCCCAGTCATCGCGCTCGCCGAGTGCAACGAACAAGGCGCTGTGTGCTCCATCCAAGCCATCGATCTTATGCTCCGGTGCGGTGGCGGATGCTGCAACTTCTTTTTTCTCTTCTTCGTCGGGGTCAGCAAAGACGCCTTGGAGCAAGGCCGCGACGCGCTGGGTGCTCTCCTGGCGCTGGCGCAGGTGCTCCGGGTTCAGCCTGATACCGCGGGTTTTCTCCGGTACCTTGGTCCCGGTATCGCCCGTCGCGCGCGCGCCGGCCCGCCCGGCGGACTGGCTGGTGGCCACATGCAACCGCCCATGCAACCCCTGCTCGTCCAGTCCGAGACGGCGGAACAGGTGCCACAGGATATCGACCTCACCCGGATCCACTCGGCCATCGGCTGCCGCAACCTCGACCAGGAGATCGGCTACGGACTCGGCATCGGCACGGTGCAGTTGCTCCAGGCGCTTCTTGAGACCAGAGGTGTCGATGGGATTGGCGACGAGAAACCTGAGATAAGCGCGTAACCGTAACTGCTCCGGTCCCGAAAGACGCAAGCGTTCCTCGATCAGTCGCTCCAGGTGGGTCTCCTCTTCCTCCGACACGCCGTCGGCATGGCAGACCTGGGCCGCGAGCAGCAACAGGGTCGCCGCCTCGGCGTACTCCACGCTCGGCGCCGAGGGTGCATCCGGGCTCAGCGGAAACAGAACGATCCGCCGGTCCCTGGTCAACCTGGGGCTGCCGAACCGGACATCGGGCTCGATACCATAGCCCAGCGCTTCGAGCAGCTGAAACAGACGCACTGCTTCGGGCTTGGAGAACCGGTCCTGCCTGGAGGTGGGCCATACCTGAAAGAGTTCGGTGGCACCGAGCATGCCGGCGTCCCCACCTGATACGGTCCAGTCCAGACGTGCGATGAAACCTTCCATGGTGGGGACTCGACACTCGCGTAGCAGTTCTTTCGGTAACAACGCGAGTCCTGGTAGGGCGTGGGGATCATCCGGGTTCTTTCCGAGCCAACGGCTGTATGGAGCAAGGTCCTCGACGCATGAGTCCGCGAGCTCCTGGAACGTGCGCTTGGGTCGTTTCAGGATCATGACATCGGGAACGGGCTGCCCGGCGATCTCGATCGGCCTGGAAATCGGCTCGATGCCCGGACTGGCCGGTCGATAATCCACTCGCAAGGGCGTCTTGTTGGCGGGGATCTTGAGTCCCTGCGAGTACTTCTGGGCGAAGCGCTGAACAAAAAGCCGATTGAATTCGTCTGCGCAACGGCTTGCCGGCAGGCGCAGACTGATATCGGGATCATTGCGCGTCCAGCAGAGTGCCCAGTTCCGATCAATAGGCAGACCGGTTCGTACCCGCAGACCCAGTCCCATGCGGATGCGTAGCGACTGGTCATCGGTGCGTCGGGTCAGGGCCTTAGCGAGCGGTGGGCCACTTGGGTCGGGTGGGTAACAGGTCTCGATCAGATCGAGAAAAGCGGCCGAGTAACGGCCGAAGGAACGGCTCTTTTCCCCATAGACTCTACGCAAATCGCGGACGATACGACGTATCTCGGGAATATCCTTTTGTGCCTCGTCATCGTCTTGTACATCAATCAGAACACGTCTCTCCAACCCATAGAAGAATAGGAACACAAAGCCGATATCGGTGGCTGGATCATTCAGCGAGCTGGTGGCCAACCAGTTTAAGTAGGCACCACGCGCCGCGGGACTTATATGCGCATAAGACGACCAGTACCCCATATCGTGGCTTTCATGATACGAGGCCCCTTCGATGGCCGAGAGCTTTGGGTCGATCAGTGCAGGCTCGATCTCGGAGCGCCAACCACCAGTGCTTGCGAGCCCTCGGCCCACGTAGATAGCGCCCTGTGGGAGTACCTGGTGCCGGACCTGTACGCTCCTGCCCGGTGGGACCCAGAATTTGCTGCCATCCGTTGTGGTGGCTCCGCGCGTCGGAGCTGCGGACAACTTCGCGCTCGGTTCGACGATGCGGACGGATACCTTCGACGCCGTGCCAGTAGCAATCAGGGATGGCTCGGTGTCTCTCGCGGAGGACGAGATATGTTGGTTTGAACGTTCGTGACGGGGCTGTGCTCGTCGCGCACCGTCACTCCGCTGTAACCGCTCTTTCTTTTCTTTTGCCGTTCCCTGCCGCCTAGCTCGGAACCCAAGCCACACCAGCGCAACGACAATAACGAGAATCCACGCGAGCTCCATTATTCATCCCCTCCATAGTGCGTATCGGGATCAATCGTTTCATCCATAACAATGATCCGCCATTTTGGTACGCAATAGCAACTTAAGGGAAGGACGATACAATAGGACCCACCTCATTGGCACAATAGGATCATGCCGTTTACACGAGGCGTAATCGTGATTGTTCTCCCTCGTTCGGCTTGCAGCTTCGCCAGCGCAGGTACCCCGGCCACGGGCATCGTGTCGGTGAAATCCATGTCAGCGTACTGTTCATGGAGCGGATCGGAATTGTTGCTCATAGCGTTGGCGCTGCGATTGATTGTCACCACTTGGGAGGGTTCAAACCCCCAGCTTCAGCTGGCAGCTTCTAGCGTGCTGGTGTAGCGTTGGAG
>JAIZWN010000482.1 GCA_020443945.1 Candidatus Thiosymbion ectosymbiont of Robbea hypermnestra
ACGGAAGGCGGTGACCCACCGACAAGTGTATGGGTTTGCTGCATATGATTTTCGGGGGATTCGGTTAATTGAGAACGTCCCCTAGAACAGATCGTCGATGACGCGGGGCGCATGCCGTTCGACCTTGACGGACCGGCGGGGACTCTTTTTACCGCCGATATAGGCTACGGGTTTGGGTCCCTGGGGGGCATGCGCGTATTTTCTGCGGACCCACTCCAGCACCCCGCCCGATCGAACGCGCCGTCCGCTATCCTTGGCGACGCGGATCCGGACCATACCGCGAGGCGGGTTCAGGATTGCCTGGGGCTTTCCTTTGAGGGCCTGGCGCATGAAATCCACCCACATGCCGAGGCCCGCCCGCCCGCCGATTTCCCGCTTACCCAGCGGGCGGAATTTGTCGTAGCCCATCCAGGCGACGGTGACCAGGTCCTTCTGAAAGCCGCAAAACCAGGAGTCGCGCACGTCGTTGGTCGTTCCGGTCTTGCCGGCCAGATCCCTGCGGTTGAGCTTGCGGGCCCTGCGCCCGGTCCCGCGCTTGATGACATCCTGCATCATGGAGGTCATTTCGTAGACCAGACCCGGGTCCAGCACCCGGTCGGCGAGGGGGCCGCTGGTCTTGCCGGTGGCGGCGGTCGCGGCGGATGACCTCCGGTAGTGGGACCAGCACTTGGCGCAGGCGCGGGGCGGGGCGGCCTCGAAGACCAGTTGCCCGAAGCCATTCTCGATCCGACTGATGAGATGGGGCTCTACCCGAAAACCGCCGTTGGCGAAGATGGCATAGGCCCTGGCCATCTGGAGTGGGGAGACCTCGGCGGTGCCCAGGGCGATGGAAAGGCCCCTGGGCAGTTCATCGAGGGTAAAGCCGAAATGCCGGAGGTAGTTGCGGGTCGTATCCAATCCGACCCGCCTGAGTATATCGATGGACGCCAGGTTGCGGGAGAAGGTCAGCGCGACGCGCATGCGGATCCGGCCCAGGTTTCTGAAATCGGAGTTTTTCGGCCGCCACACCTTGCGCTGGCCGAGCCGGAGGGTAATGGGCTCGTCCCGCAGCAGGCTGGCCGGCGTGTAGCCCTGATGCAGGGCGGCCGCATAGATGAGGGGTTTGAAGCTGGAGCCGGGCTGGCGGCGCGCGTCGACCGCCCGGTTAAACTTGCTGTCGCCGAAGTAGTATCCCCCCACCAGGGCGTGTATCGCCCCGTCCGCCGGCGACAGGGCGACCAAGGCGCCGGTGACGGTGGGCGCCTGCGACAGCGCCCAGGTCTTCCGGTTCCGCTTGAGCCGGATCAGGTCGCCTACGGACACCGCATCCGTTACCCGGCGCGGCGCCTGCCCCCGCCAATTCTCGTTCTTGAAGGGACGCGCCCACTTGACCTGCGCGAGCCCCAGGGAGACGCGCTTGCCCGCGCCGATATAGACCTCGGCCTTGTTGGCCTGGGCCTGAACGACGATACCGGCGGTGAGATCCGGCAATGGGCGCGTCTTCGCCAGGAGCCGGTCGAGCGCCTCGTCGTCGGCGCCCGCGACCTCGTCCTTGTATTGGGCCTCGGGACCATGATAGCCATGGCGCCGATCATAGGCCCGCAGGGCCTTGCGCACCGCGCCTTGGGCCGCCCGCTGCAGCTTGGGCACGATGGTCGTGGTTACCCGAAAACCTTCATGGTAGGCCTTTTCCCCGTACTGCTCGACCATCCTCCGGCGCACCATTTCGGCGGCATAGCCGGCCTGTAAAGCCACCTCCCTGCGGTGCAGGCGGGCCTGGTCGTCGAACTCGGAAGCGGTCTTGAATTTATCTTCGGTAATGTAGCCGAGAGTGAGCATACGCCGCAGAATATAGTTCCGGCGCTCGCGGGCGCGTTCGGGATTGGAAACCGGGTTGTGCGCGGACGGCGCCTTGGGAAGACCGGCCAGCATGGCCATCTCGGCGAGAGTCAGCTTATCGAGCGCCTTGTCGTAATACAGGGCCGCCGCGGCCGAGACGCCGTAGGCCCGATGGCCGAAAAAGATCTGGTTGAGGTAGAGCTCGAGAATCTCCTCCTTCTCGAGTTCGCGCTCGATCTTCACGGACAACAGCAGCTCGGCGAACTTGCGCTGAAAGGTCTTTTTCCTGGACAGGAAGAAGTTGCGCGCGACCTGCATGGTGATCGTGCTGCCGCCCTGGGTACGCTTGCCGGTCTGGGCGAAATGAACCGCCGCTCGCCCCAGGCCCTTGTGATCGATACCCTTGTGGTCGTAGAAGCGAGTGTCTTCGATCGCCAGGAACGCCTCTACCAACAACCTCGGTATCGCCCCGAAGGAGGCCGGACTGCGACGCTCGATTCCGTACTCCGCCATCAGACCGCCATCGGCGCTGTACACGCGCAAGGGTTCTTGCAGCTGCACCTTCTTGAGCTGCTCGGGATCGGGAAGATCGGGCAAGGTGATGGCGACGAAAGCGGCGGCGACCAGAAGCCCCGCCAGCGAGAGATTCAGGATACCGGCAAACCATGCGGCGCCGACGTGCGCCAAGACGCCGGGAATCGAACGGCGGGAATTGCGCCGGGCGTGGTGGGAAACCGACCCTTCGGATGGCTCTCGCATCGAATCCCCGAATAATGACGGCTCGATTTTTGGGCCCTTCTTCACGTGGGACTCCAGCCACCTTTCGTCGGTGGAACAGCCGGGGACTCCACGAACACAGCTGATGAGCGAAAACTCTACCCAACGGCAGCCTCGATACCATACGCCATCTCGAGGTTCGCCATCCGGTTCCGGTACCCGGATCGGCTTGTGGTCGTCTTACAGAGATTCAAGCAAGCCGAGGATTTTTCAAGGTTGCTTTTTTTGTGGAAACCTTGCCGGTGAGTGGCTTGATTTTCCGGGTCTTTCCCTGCAACCGACGCAGGCGAATCGAAGGCGGATTCTACAACATTCCACTCGCAGGCATGAAAAATCCGGTGATGGTAAATTTCACAGTGGTAGCCGATCACTGAAAATTCGCGGTCTCGATTGAAGCTGGATAGGGATGGACGGGCAGATCATGGATTGCGCTTTACCGCGGGTCCGAATCGGCGTGAGCGCCTGCCTCCTGGGTCAGCGGGTGCGCTTCGACGGCGGTCACAAGCGACACGGCTTTCTCACCGGACCACTTGCCGATTGCGTGGACCTGGTGCCTGTCTGTCCCGAAGCAGGCAGCGGAATGGGCGTCCCGCGTCCGCCTATCCGCCTGGTCGGCGATCCGGCACGGTCACGGGCCGTCGGCGTGGAGGACCCCACGCTGGATGTCACGGAGCGGCTCCTCTCCTTCGCCCGGCGACAGGTCGCCGACCTCGGAGCCATCAGCGGCTATGTCCTGAAACAGAACTCCCCGAGCTGTGGTAGGGAGCGGGTAAAGGTCCATAGCCCCAGGGGCACAGGCATCGAGCGCCAGGAGGATGTCGCAAAAAGAATCGGGAAATCGCCATTTTCCGATTCCGCGTCGCAAAAGCCCACGGATGGGCTTTTGCGACAGCCTCACCAGGGCAGGGGGCTCTTCGCGCGGGTCCTGATGACAGAGCGGCCCTTACTGCCGGTGGTGGAAGAAGTCGGGCTGCACACCCCGACGCTACGCGAGGGCTTTCTCACCAGGGTCCTCGTCTACCACAGATGGCAGGAATTGACGGCGGTCGGAATCACCGCCGAGCGGCTGATCCGGTTTCACGCGGACCACGAGCATTTGGTCATGGCCCGTTCCCCGACCGTCTGGGGGCGTATGGGGCGGATGCTCGCCACTTTGGGGGAAGAAGCGGACCTGAACGCGGTTGCACACAGCTACGCGAGGGCGCTCATGGCCGCCCTCGAACACCACACCGACCGCGCGGACCGCGCCGACGAGACGCAACGCCTGAGGGACAATTGCGGGCCTAAAATGGAGGATGCGGATCAGGCCGCTCAGGCCGAACCGGTTATCCGCGCCATCGCGGCCTACCGTCGCGGCGCGTTGCCCCTGGCGGTGCCCCTGGCCCGGTTGCGGCATTACCTGCAAGACCATCCGGATAGCCGCCTGCGTAATACCGACTGGTCTTAAGCCAAAGACCAGTCGATTGACAAAGTGCGGCTACCGGAATACTTTGTGAGCCTTGCGGGGCGTAGCGCAGCCTGGTAGCGCACCTGAATGGGGTTCAGGTGGTCGGAGGTTCAAATCCTCTCGCCCCGACCAAACAGCGACTTGAAATCGAGCCGTCTCAGAATCCTTCTGGCACGGCTTTTTTTGTTACCTTGGCGGCCCCCGGCAGAGCGGCAAAGTAGCGCTTCGGGCCTGAGGAGGGGGACATGTTCGAGAATCCATCGCTGACCACCCGTATCGCCATCGGCAAGGGCGTCGGCTTTCTCTTTGGCCTCGCGGGATTCATCCTGGTCCCGTTCTTTTTACCGGAAGGCGGGGAGCTGATCCGATGGGGAATCCTGCTGTGGTACACGACGGTCGGCGCCATCATCGGCCTGTTCGGCGTCTATACCCGTCATCCGATCCTGCCGTTGCCCCTTCCCTGGTGGTTTCGCGCCCCGCTGGTGGGCGCCTGGATGAATTTCGTGTTGACCTTTTTTGCCTACGATGCCTTGGCGGCAATGATGCTTACCCTCTTCGGTGACCAGGGACCGATGCGCTCGCCGTTCTGGTTCGTCGCCGAGGGTGCCCTGGTCGGCCTGGTGATCGGTTACCTCGCCACCCGGTTCGGCGGCGAGGGTAGCGAGACGGTTCGACCCTGAATCGACCGCACCCTCAACTCAAAGGGAGACCTCTGCTGTTTGCGCCTCCGCGTCCTTATCGTGCTCGATCATGGCATAGGCGGAGTGGTTGTGGATGGACTCGAAGTTTTCCGATTCCACGCGATAGGCGCTTACCCGGTCATCGCGGTTCAGCTTCCCGGCCACGTCCCGCACCATGTCTTCGACGAACTTGGGATTGTTGTAGGCGCGCTCGGTGACCTGTTTCTCGTCCGGGCGTTTGAGCAGACCATAGAGCTCGCAGGACGCCTCTTTTTCCACCAGCTCGATGAGCTCCTCGATCCAGATGAACCCCCGGCTGCGGACCTGCACCGTGACATGGGAGCGTTGGTTGTGCGCGCCATAGTCGGAGATTTCCTTAGAGCAGGGACACAGGCTGGTCACGGGCACCACCACCTTGATATACATCCGGGGCTTGCCATGGCGGATCTCGCCGATGAAGGTCACGTCATAGTCCAGCAGGCCCTTAACCCCGCTGACCGGCGCCGTCTTGTTGATGAAGTAGGGAAAGCTCATTTCGATATGGCCGGCCGCGGATTCCAGGTGTTCGGTCATTTCCCGGAGCATTTCCTTGAAGGAATCGACGCTGAGCTCCCGCTCGTGGCTGTTGAGGATCTGCACGAAGCGGGACATGTGCGTGCCCTTGAAGTTGTGGGGCAAATGCACGTACATGTTGAAGCTGGCTACCGTATGCTGCTCGCCGTCGCTACGGTCGCGCACCCGCACGGGGTGTCGGATATCCTTGATGCCGACCTTGTCGATCGCGAGGCGACGACTGTCGACACTGCTCTGGACATCGGCGATAGCCGGGGTGGTTGGGCTTGTCTTCAAAATTGATTCCATGACTGATTTCCGGGGACGGAAAGCGGCGACAACAAAAAGCCGTTCCCGAAACCGCGATTCCGGGGGACGCATCGGATATGGGGATTGTCGGGGTTCTTTACGAGGTGCCGGCGGGCGCCGAGCGGTGAAGGGATCGCCCTACGACCGTTATTTCAGTCGGATGGCGATGGCCTCCAGGCCGTTTCTCCTCAGCAGGGCGCGGGTCTTATTCACCTCCCGCCGGCCGTGGTAGGGACCCGCGCGGACCCGATGATAGTCCTTGCCGTTTACCGTCACCCGCTGGATTTTGGCCCGGACGCCGAGCAGGGCGAGCCTGGCCTTGAGCCGCTCGGCATCGGCTTTCCTGCGTAACGAGGCGACCTGTACCAGATAGGAGGTACCGCCCGGCGCGGACCGCTTCGGCTGTCCCGCCGTGGTCGCCTTTCGAGGCTCGGGCGTTGCCGGTCGGGACGCTTCCGGTTGCCGTCCAGGCCGCGGCGGGGACGATGCGGCGTCCTTCAGCTCCGCCTCGGGAACCAACACCTCCATTTCCGGGAGAAGCTGGTGGAAGACGAAGTGTGGTTTGGCCGCCGGCTCCGCCTGCGCCTGGGGGGGGCTCGACGAGGGCGCGGTCGGTGCGGCCGGTGGGGACGGTTGATCGTGCAGGGTCCAGGCCAGGCCGACCCCGAAGGCACCGATAACCGCGCCGGTGACGAACCAGAAGAAACCCGAACCGCCACGGCGGGAGTGGCGGGAGCGAGGCATCTCCTTCGCCCGGTAGTCTCTCGTACCCTGTTTCACCTTAATTCACAGGTAACTCGCGTAGGATAATGGTATGGACCCATCCCACTTCACAAACGGCGTCGAAAGCGCCAAGATGGTAAGACAAAAACAACCATCGACACGAAGCGGGAGGGTCCAATATAAATGATAGCAAGGTAGTGGTACGGTTGGGGATCGATATCGGCAAAAACAGCCTCCACCTGTGGGGAGTCAATGCGCAGGACGAACGGGTAGTGAGGATGCAAAATAAGGTGACATGGGGTACTCGTTAAAGGTGCTCTTTATCGGTGCTTTTTGCGATGCTAAACTCGCACTGCCGAACAAGATACCGGAACCCGTGGGACGCGGTGCATGCAGCGAACCGCATCATTTATCCGCAAATCAACGCAAATTCGCGACAGATCCCATTTGCGTTCATTGGCGGTAAAAAGAGTCGGTCGGACTTGATGCGAGAGGTTGCAAAGCAAGGTAGGTGATGGGGCGCCGGGCGCCAGAGCCGGTCCACACCGAACGAGAGCCTGGAGAGCGAGACCATGGCAATAAGATTTTCCGAAGACATCGTGCCGCTTACGGACCTGAAGGTCCATCCGGGCCGAATCGTCAGGCACGCGGCGGAGGCCCGCCGCCCGGTACTCCTCACCAGCCGGGGACGCGGAGTTGCGGTGATGCAGTCCGTTGCCGACTACGAGCAGGCCGAGGAAGAACGCACCTTTATGCGGGCCGTCGTGGCGGGGCTGGCGGATCTCGAGTCTGGCCGGGAGGTCTCCCTGGCCGATGCCAAGGCGCGGTTCGGTCTGAAGTAGCCGATGCCGGCCATCGACATCCGCTTCGCGGAATCCGCGATCGCGGACCTCGAAGAAATCGAGCGCTGGTATCTCGAGCAAGGCGTACCCCACATCGGGGATCGGCTTGTCGCGGAAATCTTTGATCGGATACAAGTGCTCCGGGATCATCCGGGCAGCGGCCGGATGGTGCCGGAATTCAGACGGAAATCACTGCGGGAGCTGATCCATCCCCCGTTTCGTATCGTCTATCGGCGGGAAGCGAATCGGATACGGATCGTCCGCGTTTGGCGTAGCGAGCGGATACTCCGTCTTGCACCCGAGAAGGCCGGGGCAAAAGGGCATTGAACCCGAGCCGATTTGGGATACGGATGGTAGGGTCCGCAGGATTACCGCGGATCGATGGGTTTTTTTCAGGAGAGGGCGCCGTCGATGCCGGCCTCGGCGAAGCTGGCCATTTCCCGGTGGAGGGTGCAGGCGAGACGTAGCAAGGGCAGGGCGGATGCGGCGCCGCTGCCTTCCCCGAGCCGCAGCCCCAGGTCGAGCAGCGGTTCGGCGTCGAGGGCCGCGAGCAGGACCGCGTGGCCGGGCTCGCGGGAGCTGTGCGCGAACAGCATCCAGTCCCGCGCTTCGGGCAGGATGCGGGTCGCGGCCAAGGCCGCGCTGGTGGCGATGAAGCCGTCGACGAGCACCGGAATCCCGAGCTGGGTCGCGCGCAGGTAGGCCCCGGTCAGGGCCGCGATTTCGAAGCCGGCGACCCGGCGCAGGGCCTCTCTCGGGGTGTCCGAGGCGGTTCGGTGCAGGTGCCGGGCGCGCTCGATCAGTTCCGCCTTGCGGGCGATGCCGGTGGCATCGAGGCCGGTGCCGGGTCCGGCCAGCTCGGCGGCCGGGCGA
Organism: Candidatus Thiosymbion ectosymbiont of Robbea hypermnestra; assembly: GCA_020443945.1. Taxonomy (GTDB): domain Bacteria; phylum Pseudomonadota; class Gammaproteobacteria; order Chromatiales; family Chromatiaceae; genus Thiosymbion; species Thiosymbion ectosymbiont_B. The sequence continues at coordinate 8,022 of JAIZWN010000482.1, forward strand.
TCCAGCAAGACGCAGGCCAACGCGGCGGCGGCGGTGCTGTTGCCGATGCCCATCTCGCCGCCGACGATCAGCCGGCAATCCTGGTCGGCCACCGCGCGCTCCACCGCCGCGCGCCCGGCGGCCAGGCAGGTGTCGAGCTCGGCGTTCGACATGGCCGGCTCCCGCGAGAAATCGCGGGTGGAGGGACCGATGCCGATCAGGTGCACCGAGGGGGGTAGCGATGCCTCGTCGAGCTTGCCGACGGTGCCGAGCACAATCAGCTCCAGGTCCAGATCGAGTGTTTTCGCCAGCACCGAAATGGCGGCGCCCCCGGATGCCATGTTGGTCACCATCTGGGCGGTAACGCTTTGGGGATAGGCCGAGACGCCGGCGTCGGCGACCCCGTGGTCGCCGGCGAAGACCAGGACCCGCGCCGGATCGACCGTCGGGCAAACCTCGCCCTGCATGGCGGCCAGGGCGATTGCGATTTCTTCGAGCCGCCCCAGCGCCCCCGGCGGCTTGGTCAGCCGTGTCTGCCGCGCGACGGCGGCGCGCCGCGCTGCCTCGTCCAGTGGCCGCGCGGGTTTGGCCAGCCAGCTCACGGCGACCGTTCCTCGGAAACGGATGGCGGCCAGGCAATGGCCGGGAAGGACCCGGCACGGCGCACGGTCCGCGGGCCGGAAGACGGATAGTGGAACATCAGGATTCCCCCTCGCAGTTGGTGCGTCATTAGATCCTCGTTATCCATCAAATCGTTCGGTGTACTACAGGTTGCTCGCAGCCGATCCGCTTACCTTATGTCCGCCGCCGGGATTTCGCCGGATTGCGCAGCAGCAGATAGAGGGCGCCGGCGCCTCCGTGGCGCCGGGTCGCCGAGCAAAAGGCGAGCACCTCGCCGTACAGCCGCAACCAATCGTTCAGCTTGCGCTTGAGCACCGGCGGTCGATTCTCGGCGCGACCGCCCTTGCCGTGGATCACGAGGGCGCAACGCACGCCGCGCCGCGCGCAGTCGTGCAGAAACTCATCGAGAACGCGCTCGGCATAGGCCACGGTCAGGCCGTGCAGGTCCAGCTCCAGCCCGATCTCCAGGTGGCCACGTCGAAGATCGGCAAGCAGGCGTTTTTGTACGCCCGTCCGGGAGAAGAACAGGTAGTCGCCGGTCTCGCTCTGTGTCGCGGCCGGGACCGCGCGCTCGAACCCTTCGTTCAGCTCCGGTGGTTGGACGATAGGGATCGGGGGCGGATGGGGCCGGAAGGGTTCGGCCTGATTGGTCTCGATGGGCTGCGCGTCTTCGACGGATTGACGAAACAGCCTCGTGTCCGACGCGCGCAGGTGTTTTTGCATGATACCGATAAACCTTCGAGCACGGGGATTCCTCGAGTATACCCGTTGCACGGGATTCCAGTATTATTCGCCGGACCTTCATACCCCGGCCCGGAGCGTGACCCGATGCGCATTTTTTCCCTGCTTTATGATCGCGTCATGGTTTGGTCGCGGCATCGGCATGCTTCCTGGTATCTGGGTGGGCTGAGCTTCGCGGAATCCTCCTTCTTTCCCATTCCGCCGGATGTGATGCTGGCCCCCATGAGTATGGCCCAGCCACCGAAGGCTTGGTGGTTCGCGGCCCTGACTACGATTACCTCGGTACTCGGCGGTCTGCTGGGCTATCTGATCGGCCATTTCGCGTTCGAGCTGATCGCGCCCCTGGTCATGGAGGGTGGACGTTACGCCGAGCCCTTCGCCGACGCCAAGACCTGGTTCCGGGAATGGGGCGTCTGGGCCATCTTCATTGCCGGATTTTCCCCCATTCCCTATAAAATCTTCACCATCTCCGCCGGGGTATTGCATATGGCGTTGGTCCCTTTCCTGATCGCCTCGGCGGTCGGACGTGGTGCCCGCTTCTTTCTCGTTGCCGCCTTGATGTCCTGGGGTGGCGAGCGTATGGAGAACTCCCTGCGGGTATACGTGGATCGCATCGGATGGATCACGGTCCTGCTCATCGTTCTGGTAGCACTGCTCCATAGCGGATAAAAATCGTGGGATGTCGAATGATTAAGAATTAACCAGCCTCTCTATCACTCTAGTGCCCCGTTTCACCTTATTTTTCGCTCTCAGCGCGGCGAGAAGTGGCCAGCCGCGAGGCGCGTGAGCGCAGG
>JAIZWN010000483.1 GCA_020443945.1 Candidatus Thiosymbion ectosymbiont of Robbea hypermnestra
CGTTCTCAATTAACCGAATCCCCCGAAAATCATATGCAGCAAACCCATACACTTGTCGGTGGGTCACCGCCTTCCGTGTTCTCACACCAAGCCACGAAGAATGCTTCCGTGGTCTCGGCCGGCTCTTGGCGTTGCCGGTGCCACCGCACCGTCATTCCGGGTGGGACCCCGGAATCCAGCGGCCAGGGACGGCGACCCGAGGCCTCCCATCGAGAG
>JAIZWN010000484.1 GCA_020443945.1 Candidatus Thiosymbion ectosymbiont of Robbea hypermnestra
CCCTTTGTGGCTTGGTGTCTTTGTGTGAGAATTGAAAATGTCCCCTAAGACACCACCCAATTGAGAACGCCCCCTAGGATTCCGTTCACGCTTGCTTTGGGCGGCGCGCCCATGGTGCTTCGATGACGAATCACACAACCTCCTATCCACCCGTCCCCGGCGTGCTCTTGTCCGCGACGGCAGCGGGCATCCGCTACCAGGATCGCGACGACCTGGCGCTCATGGCCCTGCCCGCGGGCGCCCGGTGCGCGGCGGTCTTCACCCGCAACGCCTTCTGCGCCGCCCCCGTCCTGGTGGCGAAGCGCCACCTGACACGCGCGGCGCCCCGTTATCTGCTCATCAACTCGGGCAATGCCAATGCCGGCACCGGCGACCAGGGGCTCGCGGACGCCGCGGCCAGCTGCGCCGCCCTCGCCGAGCTGGCCGGTTGCCGCCCGGAAGAGGTGTTGCCCTTCTCCACCGGCGTCATCGGCGAGCCGCTGCCCCTCCCGAAGCTGACGGCGGCGCTCCCCGAGGCGCTGGGCCGGATGCGGGAGGCCGCCTGGCCCGACGCGGCGCGGGCCATCATGACCACCGACACCGTGCCCAAACTGGCCAGTCGTCGCTTTACCGCGGCCGGGCGCACCGCGGTGGTCACGGGCATGGCCAAGGGCGCGGGCATGATCCGCCCGGATATGGCCACCCTGCTCGCCTTCTTGGCCACCGACCTGGCGGTGGACCAGGCCCTGTTGCAGCACTGCCTGAGTACGGCTATGGCGACCTCCTTCAACGCCATCACCGTGGACGGGGACACCTCCACCAACGACGCCTGCGTGCTCGCGGCCGCGGGCACCCTGGGCAACCAACCGCTGCAAGACCCGGAAGCGCCGGATTACCCGGCCTTTTGCGCCGCCGTCGAGGCGGTGTGCCGGGAGCTGGCCACCGCCATCGTGCGCGACGCCGAGGGCGCGACCAAGCTGGTCAGGATCCGGGTGGCAGAGGCGCGGGACGCCGCCGAGGCGCGCCGGGTGGCCGATACCATCGCCCACTCTCCTCTGGTCAAGACCGCCCTGTTCGCCGGCGATCCCAATTGGGGGCGGATCCTGGCCACCGTCGGCCGCGCGGAGCTGGACCGACTCGACATCGCGGCCGTGCGCATCTGGCTCGACGACCTGTGCATCGTCAGCCGGGGCGGGCGGGACCCGGACTACAGCGAGTCCGCGGGACGGACCATCCTGGCACGGGAAGAACTCACAATCCGGGTCGCCCTCGGCCGGGGCAAAGCCACAACCGAGCTGCTTACCTGCGACCTCTCCTACGAATACGTGCGCATCAACGCCGAATACCGCACCTGATCTTCGAACCGCCGAATTGACAGACCAGTGCCGATCCATGTGGTAGCGGGGGCCATCGCGGATGCGCGGGGCCGTATCCTCATCGCCAGGCGCCCGGGCCAGGTCCATCAGGGCGGGCGGTGGGAGTTCCCCGGCGGCAAGCTGGAGCCCGGCGAGACTCCGGTAGCGGCCCTGGCCCGTGAGCTGAACGAGGAGCTCGGGATCCGGGTCTTGTCGTCTCGCCCTCTGATCCGGGTCCGTCACGACTATGGTGACCGCCGGATCCTGCTGGACGTCCGGCGCGTCGTCAGCCACGAGGGAGAACCCCAGGGCCACGAGGGTCAGCCGTTGGCCTGGGTCCATCCCCAGGCCATGGATCCCGCGGCCTTCCCGGCGGCGGACAGACCCGTGATCTCGGCCTTGCGCCTGCCCGAGCGTTACCTGATTACCGGCGCGGATCCCCAGGTTCCGGGTCGCTTCCTGAACCGTCTGGACCGCGCGCTGGCGTCGGGTGTCCGTCTGGTGCAGCTACGCGCCCACGATTTGCGTGACGACCACTATATCCATCTGGCCCTGGGCGCCTTCCAACTCTGCACGGAGTATGGCGCGCGCCTGTTGCTCAATCGGGACCCGGCCTTGGTCCGGGAGCTCCCTTGTCATGGGCTGCATCTGACGGCGCGGCGCTTGACCGCCCTCGCACACAGGCCCTGGGATGATCGGTATCTGGTCGGGGCCTCCTGCCACGACGCCCGAGAGCTCTCCCAGGCCGCGCGCCTGGGTCTGGACTATGCCTTGCTCTCGCCGGTCCGGGCGACCCACAGCCACCCGGACGCGCGCCCTCTGGGCTGGCTCCGCTTCGCTGCCCTTGCCGAAGCCGCCGGACTGCCCGTCTATGCCCTGGGCGGCCTGGGTCCCGACGACCTGGAACGGGCCTTTGCCCACGGGGCCCAGGGCATCGCGGCAATCCGCGGATTCTGGCCGGATTAGCGAGGCTTTGCTAAGACCACGAGGCGTGACCAACCGCACTGAAGAACCACCGAGACAGACACGGATAAACACGGAGTGTGATCTTTGTTTATCCGTGGTTCAAAGAATTTGCGATTCCCACCCAACAGGAGACAGAAATGTTCTTGTGTAGCGCACCAACTTGACTCATTTGTAAAGATGCAGGTCCCTCAAGGAATCCTAGTACCCCATTTCACCTTATTTTTCCCTCTCGTTCCCTCTCGTTCCCACGCTCCGGCGTGGGAACGCAATCGGGCCGCTCCAGCGGCCAGGATTTCAAG
>JAIZWN010000485.1 GCA_020443945.1 Candidatus Thiosymbion ectosymbiont of Robbea hypermnestra
CCCTTTGTGGCTTGGTGTCTTTGTGTGAGAATTGAAAATGTCCCCTAAGACACCACCCAATTGAGAACGCCCCCTAGCCCACTGATGCGGTTCGCTTCGCTCACTACATCCTATGGGAATTACCTGCAATAAAAGGTGACATGGGGCACTAGGGCTCGCGCCGGGGATGGTAGTTGTCGGGGATCAGGACGGTCGGGGTGCATTGGGAGGGGTCCTGGTCGGGGAAGTCGAGGTTGTAGTGCAGGCCGCGGCTCTCGCGCCGGCGTTGCGCGGAGCGGACGATGAGGTCCGCCACCTCGACCAGGTTGCGCAGCTCCAGCAGGTCGTTGCCGACGCGAAAGTTGCTGTAATACTCGATGATTTCCTGACGCAGCAGGTCTACCCGGCGTTTGGCCCGCCGCAGGCGTTTGTTGGTACGCACGATGCCGACGTAATCCCACATGAAGCGGCGCAGCTCTTCCCAGTTGTGGGCGACCACGACCTCTTCGTCGGGCTCCGTAACCCGGCTCTCGTCCCAGGGGGGGATCGTCGGATGGTCGGCCGGTGGGGTCATGAGCCGCGTGATGTCGCGGGCCGCCAGGTCGCTGTAGACCAGGCATTCCAGGAGGGAATTGCTGGCCATGCGGTTGGCCCCGTGCAGTCCGGTATAGGCGGCCTCGCCGACGGCGTAGAGTCCGGGCACGTCGGTGCGGGCCTGCCGGTCCACCAGGATGCCGCCGCAGGTGTAGTGGGCGGCGGGCACGACGGGTATGGGCTCGCGGGTGATGTCGATGCCGAACTCCAGGCAGCGTCGGCGAATGGTGGGGAAGTGATGCTCGATGAGCTCGGCGGGCCGGTGGGAGATGTCCAGGTAGAGACATTCGCTGCCGAGGCGCTTCATCTCATGGTCGATGGCGCGGGCGACGATGTCCCGCGGGGCCAGCTCGGCCCGCTCGTCGAAGCGCGGCATGAAGCGTTCGCCGTCGGGTAGCCGCAGGCGGGCGCCTTCGCCGCGCAGGGCCTCGCTGATGAGAAAGGATTTGGCCTCGGGGTGGTACAGGCAGGTGGGGTGGAACTGCATGAATTCCATGTTGGCGACCCGACAGCCGGCGCGCCAGGCCATGGCGATGCCGTCGCCGGTGGTGACGTCGGGGTTGCTGGTATAGAGATAGACCTTGCTGGCGCCGCCGGTCGCCAGGACTACGCACCGGGCGACCAGGGTCGCGACCCGTCCCGAGCGTTGGTTCAGCACGTAGGCGCCGACGCAACGGTTGTCCCCGAGCCCGATCTTGCGGGTGACGATCAGGTCCACGGCGTTATGGTCTTCGTAGAGCCGGATGTTGTCGCGCGCGCGCACGCAACGGCTCAGGGTGCCTGAAATCTCCTTGCCGGTGGCGTCCGCCGTATGGATGACGCGGCGGTGGCTGTGTCCCCCCTCGCGGGTCAGATGGTAGCCGCCCGGGTCTTGTCCCTGGCGGTCGCGGGTGAAGTGCACCCCTTGCCGGAGCAGCCAGTGGATCTCCCGCGGTCCCTGCTCCACGACCAGGCGCACCACCTCGGGATTGCAGAGCGCGCCACCGACCCGGAGGGTGTCCTGGATGTGGGACGTTACCGAATCGTCCGGATCCAGCACGGCGGAGATGCCGCCCTGGGCGTAGTAGGTGTTGCCTTCATGCAGGGCGCATTTGGAGATTACCGCGATGGAGATGTCCGAACGCAGCTTCAGGGCGAGGCTGAGCCCGGCCGCCCCGCTGCCGAGAATCAGGACATCATAGTGCAGGGTTTCGTGCATGGTGGTGGTTTTTTCAGCGGTCAATCATTGGGACGGTGCGAGGACCGGCAATATCAATCGGGATCGAAGTGATGTTATAACACCACTTGGACGGCCTCCGAACCTTGCTTCGAGCAAAGCATATCGTGTTTTTTTACCACCGAAATTCTACCTCCCGTGGCGGGATCGCCTTCCTGCTCGTGGTCACCCTGATCGCCGGTGGTGCGAACGGCGCGGCCATCGGCCACCGGGACGACGGGCCGGGGTCCGACGACCGGAGACCGGCACCCGAGACCGTCGCTACCGCCCCGAATGCCGCGGCCGACTCCGGACACGCCCGAACCGACCGAGCCGACCAGGCCGTCGATACCGGCCTTATCCACGAGGGTCTGGATTGGGGATATTGCGGTCCGCGCCCGGTCGGGCTCGGGCCGGTGGCGTTGCCGCAACCGAGCGCGGAAGACCGACTGGTTTTGAGCGCCGATACCTTTGACTACGATCAGGAGCTCGATCTTTTGTGGCTGAGCGGGGATGTCCAGGGCAGCCAGGGCAGCCGATTCGTCGCGGCGGACAAGGTCGTTTACGACCGCAACACCTCGGACCTGGTGGCCATGGGGAATATCTTTCTTACCGATTCGCAACTCCGACTCATTGCCGACGAGGCGCGGCTGAACCTGACCTCGGACCGGGGCGATCTCACCGATATCCACTACCGACTCACGGGCAAGGTCAATGCCCGCGGCAACGCCGAGCGGGCGGGGCTGGTCCGTCCCACGCTGACCCGGTACCGGAACGTCGCCTACTCCACCTGTCGGCCGGGACAGAATACCTGGTCCCTCGACGCCACCGAGTTGGCGTTGGATCGGGCCGAGGGGTGGGGCGTGGCGCGCAACGCCAAGCTGCGGGTACATGGCCTGCCGATCTTCTATACCCCCTATCTCTCCTTTCCGCTCGACGATCGGCGCAAGAGCGGCCTTCTGGCGCCGACGATCGGTAATTCCGACGACAAGGGTATCGATATCACCCTCCCCTACTATTGGAATATCGCCCCCAATATGGACGCCACCCTCTCCCTGCGCTCCATGAGCCGGCGCGGCCCGATGCTCGAGACCGAATTTCGGCATCTGTCACCCCGCCAGGAGCTGGAATTCTCCGGCGACATCCTGCCCGAGGACCGGCAACTCGAGAACCGGGACAGGCGCTGGGCGTTGCGCATCCGGCAAGGGGGTTCCTTCAATCGGCGCTGGTCCACCGCCCTGCATTACAACGCCGTCTCCGACAACCAGTATTTCGAGGATTTCGGCAACCAGCTGGAGCAAACCAGCACGCGCAATATCGAGCGCCGGGGCGATTTGAACTATGCCGGCGACGGCTGGCACGCGGGTGGGCGCCTGCAGAAATTCCAAACCCTGGATGCGACCCTGGCCCCCGCATCCCGGCCTTACGCGCGCCTGCCCCAGCTGATCTTTGCGACAAACCCCCACCAGGGCTTCGGCCCCGGAATCGAGCTGGGCCTCAGCGGCGAGTATAACTACTTTCATCACGACACCCTCGTGCATGGACACCGCGCTTCCCTCCGGCCTTTCGCCCGTTGGCCCCTACGTAAGAGCTACGGATACCTGATCCCCCAGATGGACCTCCATCTGGCCGGGTACGACTTGCAGGACCAACGGGCGGATAAGAACGCGCACCCCTCCCATGCGATCCCGAGCTTCAACCTGGATACGAAGCTGGTGTTCGAGCGCAGGGTGCGGTGGTTCGGCGAGGAATCCCTGCAGACGCTCGAGCCGCGGCTCTTCTATCTCTATACCCCCTTCAGGGATCAGGAAGACATCCCCGTTTTCGACAGCGCCGAGCTGGGCTTCAGCTACAACAGCCTGTTCAGGCCAAATCGATTCTCGGGACAAGACCGCATCGGCGACGCCAACCAACTCACCATCGGCCTGACGTCACGGACCCTCGACGGGGGCTCGGGGCGGGAGTCGTTGCGGGCCAGCATCGGTCACATCCTGTACTTTCGTGACCGGGACATCCAGCTCTCCGGCCCCCCGGAAGAGGAGAGAATCTCCCCGATCGCGGGCCTTCTGAGCGCCCGCTTCCGGGAGAACTGGACCGGTCACGCAAGCTTCGAGTACGACTCGAACCGATCATCCGGCCGACTGAGCAAACGGACATTGGAGCTGAATTACCGGACATCGGACAATGGGTTATTCAACCTGGCCTACCGATTCGATCTCGATACCTACGAGAACACCGACCTGTCATTCAGTCTGCCGGTCTCTCGCCAGCTTCAATTCGTCGGCCGCTGGAACTACTCCCTACTCAATCATCAGACCGTGGAGGCCTTCGCCGGTATCGAGTACGGTCGATGCTGCTGGCGCGTGCGGCTGATGGGTCATCACCTGAAGAACGAGCCGGACAGCGCCGGCACCAACAGCTTCATGCTTCAGTTCGAGCTGGCGGGACTCGGCTCGCTCGGACAACGGGTGGACAGATTCTTCGAGCGCTCCGTCCGTGGTTACTCCATGCCCTGACGGGGATCTTGAGCGGTGCGATTTACCGCATCCGCTTGCTTTTTTCGGGCAATTGTCCTTGCAAAATATAAATAGCGATCCTGAATGTATACCAGAAAAGCGCGAGAACCTCCCTGAAATGATAGAAGAGCCATTTCCATCGCTTTGTTTTGCCTCTACCCTGAGCGGACGGAATTCCTTCGGCCGGTTTCCCGAGGGCCTTGAATAAGAATACACTTCGGGTCAAATGATACGAATCACTGACAACAATGGCATCGCCCCAGTCGTGATTATTCATAATAGCCAAACAATTTATGGCGCTCTGATATGTATTGGTGGACTTCTCATCCATGAATATTCTTTCTTCAGGAACCCCGCCTTCCAAGGCGATTCTTTTCATGACAATCGCCTCTGCCGGGGGATACTTGCCGATACCGCCACTCATGATGATATTTTCCGCGCGCTCGGATTTGTATAAATCCACCGACTTACCAACCCTTCGCGCCAGAGAGGGGCTCGGTTGCCCATCAGGCCATACCGCGGCTCCCAGCACGATAATTACATCCCTTTTCATCGGGGATTGACAGGTATCAATGCCTTTGTTGATAATCCAGTATAAACGCGGCATTTCTCCGTTGAAGTGCGGTCAATAAAAGATGAGGAAAGTCTTCCGGCGCAAACTTGGGAACATACCACTTCTGTTTGTAAAAATGGTTTTGAAGATCGGAGCGTTTAAAACGACGCCCATGGCGAGCAAATATCTCGTTCCTCATGATATCCAATTCCCAGTCCGATTTTCCTTTCAGGTCATTTCCGGTAACCGGCCTTGTCATGAAATACGGAAAACTTGTTGCGTTTGCATCAGGATACGCATAGCCATCTTCTTTGTTCCGGTTATCAGGCGCCCACAGCGTCAGTGCATAGAAAACTATCCCAGTCACCAAAAGCATGAATAGAATGACTATCGGGCCAACATAGACCTTTGGCACTCGCGGAAAATTCCAGTTGAATTTTCTGAACAGAAAATACAGAACACCCAGCGCAACACCCGGCACCCCTAAGCTTGCGAATATCTTCCAAATCTCCATTTTGAAATCAGGACCGCGGAGGAGGATCTGAATGGTTACGAGAGACAACCCGGATTCCGATAACCAGAGCGGATAATACGAACGAAAATACCACGACTCCGATACTTTGTAGTCCAAACGTCTTTTCCAACACATCCGTCAAGGCTAAAAGAGAAAGAAAGAATACTAAACCGAAGTCTCGTATCTCTCTGATAATAGTGGTGCGAAGGGAACGACGTGCTCGAACAACGTCGAAGCCGCTGACGTCGAGCTTCGATCGGGCATCATGATCGAGCAAGATCGGCGAAACGTCCGGTTTTACTCCCAGGATTACGTCCGGCTTCGGGTATCGGGCGAAAGGGTCCTCGGGTTCCATCTTTTCTTGTTCCCGCTTACGCTCCTCTTTTATATCTTCCGGCATTGAAAACGCATCCAGCTTATAGCTGCGTTTCTCAAAAACATCACCTTTTTGGACTACGGATACCAAAAGAATAGACTCTCCTTCCTTCGCTCCCAGGAGATTGATGTTGTCCTGCGAAACACGGCAAATGTTTTTTTCCATATCCGAAGGATGCGCACGACAGACGCGGAAGAAAAGATGGCGCCGTCCAACAAGGCGTGAAATCAAGTCCGTCGCTTTTTCCCATCGCCTCAAGTGCAGGGGATGTATTTCGACCCGGGGACTGCCATGCGTGAATTCGTACTCGATGCCAAGACAATTCCGCAAGGTCTGATCGACATGGATCTGTCCCCTGGGAATTTTTTCGTCCAACACCAGCTTACAGGGAACACGCAGGCGTGGGTTGAAATCGTGGCTTATCGGAAGGGGTGTCGAGGAATATTCTTCCCTTCTCCGTGCCAAATTGGGATGCGTGTAGACAAGGACGCCATGGGTACCAAGCTTGCGCTTTTTGGCATCGAATGGAGAAATGGCTACGATGTATTCATCGCCGGCTTTGGATCTGTCCTTTGTCGGATACACGTATAGGGAGTCGTTTTTCATGATTACCAGGGTAAAGTCCTTACCAAATTATCGTCGTGTGGTCGTACTCGAACGGGGAGGAAAATTCATGAAGCCTTTCCGTATGAAGCCTCCGTGTTTCTTCATAAATGATGTTTTCGTAAATAAACTCATCCAGCTCTTTATCAGGGGCGATGAGATCACGAGCAAGCGCGAGGACTTTCTCTTCCGCCATACGCGGAAACGGTGTTTCGGAGCACGGAATCGACGAGAGCGCAATATTTTTTCCCCTGAAAGAAAGACATCCATGACGGCTGACATAAGCATAAGCCGTATCCAGTATCATGCCGTTATCCAAATATAATGAAACCTTGTCAAATTTCCGGAAGGTGTAATTTTTCTCCGTACTATGCATTTTATCGAGCTGCTCGGAAGAAAGAAATGTGACGAACACTATCGAAGAGGTTCCGAGAGTATATTGTGGCGTTGCGGCAATGGACCCGTATCGGGAAAAATGCGCTGAATACACAACGGTAAAGTCTTTTAATTTTCCGTGTATAACGGGGATAACTGTCGGATCTTTTTTTGCCTGGAATTTTCGTGTCAGTTGCTCGGCGGAGCCGTTTGATCCCCATGCTACGACTGGGGTTCGATCTTTCCAGAGATGATCCCACATGATCCCGCCAGGTCCTTTTGCGTTGGAAACCTTGCGGGTTTGTCCGGTGTGATCGAATATGAGTGGTCCCTCACCGACCTTACCGAAGCTACGAAAGCGCCAAGTATCCCCGTTTACCAGCAAATAGGAAGAATCCGGTAAAGCAAACGGATACCGCTTTGCATGTGCTATAGCGCTTTCTCGGTTCATCACCATGGCTCATTTGGCAGCATTACTATTTCGGGGACCTTGAAAAAGCAACAGCGGTTCGCAAACCTCCGTGGAATAACCACGCCGCAGCCCTCGGCCTTTGGATGTTAGGGTGGTGTCTTAGATTTGTGGTTTCCGGGATTTGGCGTAGAGACCTTCCCTCGCCATTATTGTTGTCCGCAGATTACGCCGATTTTCACGGATTACTGCGTTTTTTCATCGGCGAGAATCTGCGTAATCTGCGGATTCATGCATCACAGATCACAAAACTACAACACTACCCGGTACACGATAGGGTCTGAACATAGCCGAAGACTTGGCGTTTGCCGGGCGGGTCGGCCACAATAGGGCATCTTGAAAAATTCAAGGTGCCCGTGCGGGGCGGGGATGCCCCGCCATTTTTCAGGCCCGTCGGGGCTTGAAGAATCGAGCCGAGCGGAAACTAAGTTTTCGTTTCGCGTCCTGGAGACTTGCCGGGCGGCAGTTTTTCAAGGTTCTCAATAATGGCCAACGCTCTACCGAAGGACCCTTCGCTCATGACCCACACCAAGATATACCAGGGAATCGACAAGGACCCCGGGGGCGACATGACGCCGACCGGGAATATTATCCGGGATGCCTGGGTGTTCGGGATTATCCCCGAGACCGAAACCTGCGCGGGCTGGACCCTGCAGGGCATCGATAACCTGTATGACCAGGTCACGGAGGCCTGGGCCCCCTACGGCCACCTGGCCTCTCGTTTGCCGCCGCCGTTGCGCGAACGCCACCAACGCATCTATGAGGCGGCGGTGCAACGGGCCCGCGCCCAGGGCTGGACCCCAACGATCGAAGACGGCGACGATTGAGCCACGGGTCCCATGTCTCAATACTTTGTGCGCGAGACCTTTTTCCGACCGCCGGAATATGCCCGGGAGCCCAGCACATTGCCGGGCGCCCTCTACAACGACTGGCTGCTGCTGCTCAAGAAGGGCCGTGGCAAGAGTTGGTTCGTGCCCGTTCGCTCCATGCAGTTCCAGGGGGTGGTGGAGGACAAGGAGATCATCTTCGTGGACAGCCAGGGCGGCTACGCGCATCGGGACGGGGTGGGCGGACGCTTGATCCGCATCGCCTGGCGGCCGATGCCGACCGCGGACCGCGCGTCCCTGACCGGCCCGGTTCCCTGCGAAATCGTCCATTACTTCCCCGATCTCCAGGAGACCCAGCGGCGGTTGATGAGCGAATTTCCACCGGTCCTGCGGCAGCTCCTGCAACGCCGACGCGAGCAGGATTTCCAGGTCAGGGCGCCCCGTGTCGTGCCCCTGCGCCGACCGGTCTGAGCCCCGTCGCCCGCCCCCTTATCCGTTGTCCACGGATTTCCCGCATCGGCGATCCCGAGGCCCTACCCCGCCACCCCCGAAGCAGGCCGCGACGATGTCGCGGATTTCCCGCTCCTTGGTTTCGATGTCCTCCACCAGCGCGAGCTGGATCCCGGCCTTGTGTAGGTTCTGCCCCCGCTCGGTAACCCGGAAGTAGCGGTCGCCCTCCAGGTGGTCGGTCAGAAAGCGCAGGGCGAGCTCGAAGGGGATGAGGCGGATGGCGTCGTAGAGCAGCTCGATCTCTGCCGCGTCCAGCAATCCGTCCGTCTCGTGGGCATAGGCGCCGAGGATCGCCCGGCACAGGTCGAGAGCGAAGCCGGCACCGCCAGGCCCGTCACGGCGGTTACAGCAGGAACGCAGACAATCGCCGATGTCGTAATGGACTAGCCCGGCCTGGACCGTATCCAGATCGATCAGGCTGACCGCGCGGCCCGTCACTCGGTCGAACAGAATATTATCCAGCTTCGGATCCCCATGGATCACCCGTATCGGCAGGCGTCCGTCCCGGCGCGCCGCCTCCAGTACATCGACCCGCGTCCGCCGCGCGGTCACGCGGGCAATGGCCTGGGACAAGGCCTCCGAACGAACGGCGGTATAGGCTGCCAGGACCCGCTCGAAGCACTCCAGATGGTTCGGCGTGACATGGAATCCGGGTAGGGTCACCGCGAGCCGCTCCACCGGCAGGTCGCTCACGAGGACATGAAAGCGGCCCAGGATGCGGCCCACCTCCCGCGCCTGTTCCGGGTCGTCGATGCGGGTCAACCCCCGGGTATCGGGGATGAACTCCATCAGGCGCCAGAGCCCGCCCCCCGCGTCGCGGACAAAGGAAAGCCCGTCCCGGGCCGGGATCAGCGTCGGAATACGGAGCCCGGATTCGGCATGGGTCGCGGCATGTTCCGCCAGCACGGACAGGTTGGATATGATCCGTTCCGGCTCCGGGAATACCGAACCATTGATGCGTTGCAGGATATACCGGGCATCCCCGGCGGTAACCAGGAAGGTGGCGTTGATCAGACCGCCGCCGTAGGGCGCGACGCCGGCGACCGGCGCGGGCAGAGCGAACCGGTCGAGGATGCCGGGCGCAATGATTTCGGCGTTTCCGAACACAAACTCGTTCATGCCCTACCCTATCGTTTCTCCGGGAATCTTGAAAAATGGCGGGGCATCCCCGCCCCGCACGGGCGCCCTGAATTTTTCAAGGCGCCCTATCGATAATAATCCCGGAGATTCATAAACCCCAATCTGGCGATGGACCTCAATTTGACCTTGAAAAACCGTATCTCCAACCAGGCATAGCTCAACATGAAGATCAGCTCGAAGATGATGTTGGAGGGGAGTTTGATGAGTTTTCTGATCAGAAATTCCAGTCGCGGGAATTTGAACGCCAGAAAGAACAGCTTGTGTAAATTGATCAGCTCATTGATTTCAGGCGTGCCAACCGGGGAATCCTTGAAGTAGGTCGTATCGAAATTCTCATGGTCGAAGGATGGAATCAACCCCTTTCCCTCCAGCACCTCGGTGATCGGAAGGCCCGGATAAGGAAGGAACACCGAGTGCCAGACATAATCGCTCTCGATTTCCCTGTTCAGCCTGATGGTCGCAAAGGCGTCCTCGACCGATTCCCCCGGTATTCCCAACATATTCATGGTGACGAATTTGATGCCATGTGTATGGAGTATCTCCGCCGTTTTCTTCAAATCATCATCGGATATCCTTTTCTTGAGCAAGTCATTGCGGATCCGTTCATTCCCGCTTTCCAGCCCGACGCAAACGCCGATGACCCCGGCCGCCGCGAGCAACCGTGCATTTTCCTCATCGATCAGATCCGCCCTCGCGGTACAAATAAAGGGGATACCCACCCGCTCCCGGTACTTGGCGCAGAACTCTTTCAACCAGGCGCGATTCACAACAAAGAGCTCATCCATGAAACGAAAGAGATGGGGAGAATACCTCTCCTTGATTCGGAGAAGCTCGTCGATGACATAATCCACACTGTGTTTGCGGACGAATTTTCCCTGCCCCTTGTACATTCCCGCAACCAGGGAATTGTAGCAAAACCTGCATCTGAAAGGGCATCCCCTCCCCGCCAGGATATCGATCGAGCCATGATGGTTACGATAAAAGTATTTCTGATAAAGATCACGATCGACAAAGGGCAATGAATCCAGATCGGCAATCAAATCGGCCGGCGGGTTTTTGACGATCTCATTTCCATCCCTCACCCACAGTCCCTTGATCCCTTTAAAGTCCTTTCCCTGATCTATACACCGACACAACTCCCGCATGGGCAGCTCCCCTTCACCCAGGCATGCGATATCGACCAATTCGGATGTGATCACCTCCTCGGGAAAAACCGTGGGATAGAGGCCGCCGATGACAACCAGCGGGGAATAATCCGGGGATTTCTCGAGACCGGCGATCACCTCCAGGGCCCACGCCATATCCCCGCTGGCTATCAGGGTGGAAAAACCCACGATATCCGGCTCGAGTCTCTTCAATTCCTCGACAACCGGATCGACCCTCCGATTCATAATCAATTCGACCCGGTGACCTTCTGCCTTCAGGGCAGCGGAGATGCTCATCAGGCCGAGCAGGGGGTAATGGACCCTTTGGCAGAAGACCAAGCTTGCCATAAGAAGCTTCCTGTGGAAGAAAAGGCGGCGGGGTATCCCGGAAAGCCCGGTTCACGGAGTGGCCGCCAGCGCAAACCGTACCTGGCCGGCCCGCTTCTCGCGCATCAGTATCCAATCCCTGGGCAACTCGGGCAAGGCTCGACCCGCCGGGGCCTCCAGGTAGACCAGTGCGCCGGCAGCCAACCAGCCTCTCTCGCTCAGCAGGGTACAGCTCGGCGCCAGCAGGTTCTCATGGAAGGGCGGGTCCAGGAACACGAGATCGAAGGGCTCTCCACCCCCGGCCAGCCAGCGCAGGGCATCCGCCCGGCGAACCCGAACCTGCGTAGCGCCCAGGAGACGGACGTTGGCCGCCAGCACGCGCGTCACCGGCTCGGAGCGCTCGATCATGAGCACCTCGGCCGCGCCGCGGGAGGCCGCCTCGAAGGCCAGGGCGCCGCTGCCGGCAAAAAGGTCCAGGCAACGGGAGCCGGCGATAACGGGCTGTAACCAGTTGAAGAGGGTCTCGCGCACCCGGTCCGCCGTGGGACGCAACCCCGGCTGCGCGGGTATCGGCAGCCTGCGTCCCCGGTAGCGACCGCCGATAATGCGTAGCCGACCCCTGTTTCTACCGGGGCGATTGTACGCCATTTCGCCCACAATCTACCCGCCCCGAAGATTATCGGGTCGAGTCGCGCGGGTCGATTTTCCCGTACAGAGCAACCGATGTTTCTCGGTGGCCTCTACCAATGATTCCGGCATGACATCCCTTGTATAGACGATGTCGTTCAACGCCTGCCTCACCTGATCGGCGCATATCCTGGCTCCGATTCTTCCGACCCCGGTTCCCAAACCGGGCATGGCAATCGTATCGACTGCCTCTGAAACCCTCCGCCCCGCATATCGGCCGCTTTTAAAGTCCCCATACAGGCAGAGAATAAACACGGCCCGCGCCGCCAGATAGGCGTTTACCGAATGTTGCAGAATCATGGGCACCCTCATGGTGGGCGCTACAATCAGAAACGGAATCCTTTCATTCCCGGTTTCGACAATATCCGCATTTCCGACCGGCAGCTCGCCATGGTGATATTCTCGAATCTGTCGCCGGACGATCCCTTGGATGGCATCCCCGAAATGATGTCTATATACCGCGTCGATGCCTCCCTCCATAAACCCGAAGCTATTCGCGGGACTGACAACGGCATCACACTCCGCCTCCAGGATCGATCCGTGATGAATCGAAACAACCTCGAGGTCACCGCATTCGCTCCGCCAGGCCTCCGCCAATTTCTCGTCTTGAGCGCATAATACGATTTTCATGATTTCCACCCCCGATAGATGCCCACTCGCCCGCGGGCAAATGGCCTGAACCTTACAACCAAACGGAACCCGAGTAAAGCAACATAGGCAGGCAGTATCGAGGTTTGTGGTTGCTCAGCGTAAATCGCTCGACTATAATTGTCGGAATTCGGGCCGTCAGATGAATGGAATTTATCCGAGGAGGTTCCCATGGTTTCAATCCCCATAAAACGCCCCATCCGCAAGGGTATCGGCGTCAATAAACAGGGTAATACCGGCAACGCAAAACGGCGTTTCATTTGCAAAACCCCGGACCGTGCGTGTAAGACCTTTATCCGGGATTATTCCGGGAAAGGGTCTTTACCGGAGTGGAGTTTCCGATGAAATCGATTCTGATGCTGCTCGGGTTATTGATCACTCCCCTTGCCGCGACCGGCTCACAGGTGCACGAAAAGGTGCTCGACAACGGGCTGAAGGTGCTGATGAAGCCCGATCATCGCGCCCCCATCGTCACCTCCCAGGTTTGGTACAAGGTCGGCTCCAGCTACGAGTACGGCGGCGTGACCGGGATCTCCCATGCGCTGGAGCATATGATGTTCCAGGGATCGGAACGCCTGGCTCCCAACGAGTTCTCGCGCATCATCGCGGAGAACGGGGGTGACGAGAACGCCTTCACCGGCCGCGATTACACGGCCTATTTCCAGACCCTGGCCAGGGACCGGCTGGCGATCGCCTTTGAGCTGGAGGCCGAGCGGATGCGCAACCTCAGGCTCGCGGAGGCGGAGTTTCTCAAGGAGCTGGAGGTCGTCAAGGAGGAGCGGCGTCTGCGCACCGAGGATAAACCCGAGGCCCTGACCTTCGAGCAATTCAATGCCGCCGCCTACGCGGCCTCTCCCTATCGGATCCCCATCATCGGCTGGGCCGGCGATCTGGAGCACTTGCGGGTGGAGGACCTGCGTGACTGGTACCGCCGCTGGTACGCCCCGAATAACGCGACCCTGGTGGTGGTGGGCGACCTGGAGCCGGAACAGGTGTTCGCGCTTGCGAAGAAGCACTTCGGCCCCCTCGAGCCGGAACGGGTGCGACCGCCGAAACCACGCAAGGAGCCTGCGCAACGGGGCGAGAAACGGCTCCGGGTCGGGGCCCCGGCCAAGGAGCCTTACCTGATCCTGGGCTATAAGGCGACCGCCATCGGGCACGGCGGGGAGGCGTGGGAGCCCTACGCCCTGGAAATGCTGGCCTCGGTGCTCGACGGCGGCGACAGCGCCCGCTTCAGCCGCGAGCTGGTGCGCGGCTCCCGGATCGCCGCCTCGGCGAGTGCCGATTACAGCGCCTTTACCCGCCTACCCGGAATGCTTTTGATCGACGGCACCCCCGCCAGTGGTCGCACCGTCGAGGCGCTCGAACAGGCCCTCCGGGCGCAAGTCGAGCGCGTGCGCGACGAGCCGGTGGCGACCTCCGAGCTCGCGCGCATCCGCACCCAGCTCATCGCCCAAAAGGTCTACGAGCAGGACTCGGTCTTTTACCAGGCCATGCAGCTGGGAAGCCTGGAGAGCATGGGTCTGGGTTGGCCCCTGGCGGACCAATACATCGAGCATCTGAGCCGGATCACCCCGGAGCAGATCCAGGCCGTGGCGCGCAAATACCTGATCCCGGAAAATCTCACGGTGGCCCTGCTGGAACCTCGCCCCCTGGACGGCGGCGGGCCGCCAAGCTCCAATGCGACGGGAGGACACGGCCATGCGCATTGACGGAATCCGCATCCTGTCCCTGGTCTGCGCCCTGCTGAGTCCCCTGGCTCCGGGCGTCGCCTGGGCGGGACCCGAGATCCAGACCTGGGAGACGACCCGCGGCACGCGGGTGCTCTTTATCGCCGCGCCGGACCTGCCCATGGTCGACGTCCGACTGGCGTTCGACGCCGGCAGCGCCCGGGACGGTGAGCGCGCCGGTCTGGCCTCCCTGACCGCGAGCCTGCTGACCCAGGGGGCGGGGGAATGGGACGCGGACACGGTTGCCGAACGGGTCGAGTCCGTCGGGGCGCAGCTCTCCGCCACCGCCGCCCGGGACAGGGCAACCCTGTCCCTGCGCGGCTTGATCGAGCCATCCGCTCTGGACCAGGTCCTGGAAACCGCCGCCAAAAGCCTGGCCGAGCCCCGATTCGCCGCCGCCGATTTCGAGCGGGCGCGCGGGAACCGCCTGGTCGCCCTGCGGCAGGATCAGCAGAATCCCCGTACCCTGGGCGCCAAGGCCATCTACCGTCGGATCTTCGGCGCCCATCCCTACGCCTCCGATCCCGCCGGAACCCTGGAGACGGTGGGTAGCCTGCGGCGCGAGGAGCTGGTGGCCTTCCACCGCCGCTACTATGTAGCCGGCAATGCGGTGGCCGCCATCGTCGGGGCCCTGTCGCGGGAGCAGGCCCGAGACCTCGCGGAACGCCTCACGGCCGGGCTGGCTACCGGCCGGCCGGCCCCCGAATTGCCGCCGGTGCCGGACCTCTCCGACCCCTTCCTGGAACGCCTGGATTTCCCCTCCACCCAGACCCACATCTTCGCGGGACAGCCGGGAATGCGGCGCCTGGATCCGGACTATTTCCCCCTCTATGTAGGAAACCACATCCTCGGAGGAGGCAGTGGGCTGACCTCTCTGCTCATGGAGGAGGTGCGGCAGAAACGGGGGCTCTCCTACAGCGTCTACAGCTACTTCCTGCCCCTGTCCCAGCGCGGTCCTTTCCTGACGGGGTTGCAGACCCGCAACGACCAAGCCGCCGAGGCCCGTCGGCTGCTGATGGATACGGTGCGGCGTTTTCGGGAACAAGGCCCGACGGAAGTCGAGCTGACAACCGCCATCAAGCACATCACCGGCGGCTTCCCCCTGCGGATCGCCAGCAACCGCAAGCTCGTCGATTATCTTGCGATGATCGGCTTCTACGGCCTGCCCCTGGACCACCTGGATCGCTTCAACGCACGGATATCCGCGGTGAGCGCCGCGCGGATCCGCGACGCCTTTATTCGCCGGGTCCATCCGGACCGGTTCGCCACCGTGATCGTAGGGCCGAAGACACCGTAATCCAGACCGGCACCCAGATAAGAGGCGATGGAGGCATCTGGAAACATTGTGTCGATTCGTGTCTGCCTTCGTGGTTCTTGGCCCTGGTATTTGTACGCAGCCGTACCGGGACAGCGCCGTCTTCAGGGCAGGGGCGCGCGCAACCCCTGAACGATCGGCAGATAATCCGGCGCGTCCGGGGAAATATAGCCGTGGCGGATCAGGAAATCGATGATGACGAGGTTGCAGTTGAGCTTGAATTCGTCGCTTTCCCGCACCGTCTCCATCACCCGCTCCACCGGCCACAGGGAGAAGGCCTCTACCTCCCCGTCCGTGCAGCGCGGCTCGAAATCCGGCGGCAGCTCCAGGTCGTAGCAGTACATGACGTCCGGCTTGAGACCGCGCTCCGAATCCCGGCAGTAGGTCACTGCGCCCACCGGCCGTGCCCGATCCGCCAGAGCCGCGGGGATATTCGCCTCCTCCCGACACTCCTTGCGCAGGTTGTCCGCCAGGGTCATGCCCCAGGGTAAGCCGCCGGCCGCCAGATGGTCCAGATACCGGGGATAGGTGCGGCGGTCCGCCGCGCGGCGCGCGACCCACATCTTCAGCCCCTCGCCGTCACGGACGAAGCCATTCATGTGTTGGCCGAAGGCGCGCACCCCGAAATAGGGGGCGCAGGCACGGTCGATGAGCATCCGCGCCTGGGTCCGGTCGCCATGGGTCACGGGGTAGCGCTCTCCATGCAGATACTCGACAATCCCATCCGCCGCCAGCTCCGCCAGCACATCCCCCAAGGCCCGATTGCGGTCCTCGAAGCCCGAAAGCACAGAGACCCAGGTCACCCCGTCGCTTGTGATTTGGAAGAGATGGGGCCAGCGTTCCAGGTGCCCGGCGAAGGCGCGGCGAATGGACCCGACGCGGCTGCCATCCAGGCGAAAAGGGATAAAATCCGACGGCTCCCAACGGTTGCAGCGGTGAATGTGAGCGAGAAAGCTCAAGCCCCGGCTCCCCCGTCGGCGAGGATGGTGCAGACGACGATACGGTCACGGCGCGGTCCGTCGAACTCGCAGAAAAAGAGATTCTGCCAGGTGGACAGGCCGAGCTTACCCTCGATCAGGGGGATGGTCTCCGACGGCCCCACCAGACCGGCCTTGAGGTGCGCGTCGCCGTTGCCATCCTCGGCATCGTGCCGCCAGATACCTTGCGGGATCAGCCTGCGCAACAGGTCGGTCACATCCAGCCGGACGCTGTCGTCCCAGTTCTCCTGGATCATGAGGGCCGCGGTGGCGCCCTGCGCGTAGACGGCCACCAGCCCGTTGTCTATACCACTGCGCCGCACCAGATCGCGAACCTGGGGCGTAATATCGACCAAGGTCTCACGGGTATTCGTCTGCAATCGAATCAGCTCGCGCATCCCTTTTGTTCCTCGGTCTTTGCAAGCCCCCACAGGCGCTCCATCTCCGCGCGCACACCAGATCGGCAAAATCAAAGCTGCCCCGCTCGTCGGCCAGCTGCGCATGGAAGACTACCTGTAACAGCAGATCCCCGAGCTCGTCGCACAGGTCGTCCATCCGATCCTGCTCGATGGCCTCGGCTACCTCGTAGGCCTCCTCCAGGGTATAGGGCAGGATGGTACGAAAGCTCTGCTGCAAGTCCCAGGGACAACCCTGCTCGGGGTCCCGGAGCCGAGCCATAATGGCGAGCAGGTCATCAATCGAGGACGTGGTTCTCATTGCCGCGGGAGACCCGTTCGAGCCATCGTCAAACCCGCCAGAGCGGTCGCTCCCGATAATCGGCCGGAAACCCCATCTGCCGTGCCTCGACTCGATGCCGCTCCATCAGTTCGAACAGGCGTTGCTTCCACCGATGACCGGGACTGATGCGGTCCATCAGGTAGGCCAGCATCACGAGAGTATTATAAATACGGCGTGGGGCTCGGTTGGGATCGGGACCGATATCCAGGTTCGGAACCAGCGAGGCTGGCTTGGTGCGGGGGAGCTTCATGGTCACCGTCACTTCGCGGTTCCAGAGGCGAGCATGATGGGCGCATAGATTACGAATCACGGTCAGGTGATGCAGAAACGAAGAAAGAACGGCCTCATCCAAATCATAGACCTTGGCAATCCTAGTCCTGACCGCCGTGTGTTTCAGGTTCGAGAACCAGTGGGAAAATTGACCGAGCGTCATGATGCTGACGGCGACCCAGAGCGGAGGCAGGTCGGGCTCCTTGTACCGCTTTTTGTAATGCCTGATGTAGGGCTCCTTGCTCTGCTCGAACTCACGGGTGATCTCGGCCAGGCCCTTCCCATAGTAGCGGTAACCCGCAAAGAGGGAAGATTTCAGATAGGCGTGGGCACCGTCCTTTTGGGCGAGCGCATCGACCCATTGGTTGCGTACGGAGATTTCGACGCGTTCGATAGCGTCATTGACCAGGAGACGCAGCTCGCGATCGAAGGTGTAGAGATTAAGGACCCGCTCGAAGGTGGTGCCGCGCCGAAAACGGTGGGTGGTTCCGTCAGTGACCGGTTCCTCAAACGGGATCCAGTAACCGCGAAGACGATAGTACCCGATGTGTGAGAGATAAAACCCCGCTGCATCCGGGTCGACGATCACCATCCCCCGGCTGTCGAGCAGCCTGATCTGTTCCGCGAGCGAGGTCGGGGGCTTCCCGTATTTCATGCCACCCCCCTGAAAAAAAGTAACCCGCCGGTTTGAGGGTACTCTGAAGAGCATAGCCTTGGCGGGTGTTGTTAGGTTCAAGTATAGGGGTTATCAAAACACAAGTAAAGTTGTTTGGTAGTGTTCTAACTTTGTTGTTTCCGGAATTCAGTGCATATCGCCAAGGAGAACAAAGTGACGGCGCCACCGCTGACAGGTCGAGCCATTCTTCGTGGTTCGTGCGGTC